>CAZOTP010000251.1:0-5233 GCA_964582655.1 uncultured Pirellulales bacterium
ACAGGTTCCACCTTAATTCAAAGAAAAAACTGTCCAAACAACGGGGACAACCCCATCGCTCCGGAATTGATTGAGAATGAAGAAATCCATGGCCATTTTCCGCATCATAATCGCCCCGGACGAATTTATTCCATACGCAGCGAAAATATGGCATGGGAGCGTTATCTTCTAGTATTGCCGTCTGCCCTGGTGTTTCTGTCGTATTCCAGAACAGGAGGGCAGACGATATAAATCGGTGTAATTTTAAAAATCCTCTTGACATCGATTCCCTTCTTTTTCACAATGCCATCCTGTTTTGACAAGTAAATAAAAGAAATGCTTTCAGGTGGCCCCTCTGGGCCATCCCAGGGAAGACGGTGAAATTCCGTCGCGGTCCCGCCGCTGTGATCGGGGACGAACGCCAGATAACGCCACTGTCCGAAAGGATGGGAAGGCCTGGCCAGTAGGTTGATCCGTAAGTCAGAAGACCTGCCTGAAGAGCTTTTTTTCGGTTTCTGACTTCGCGGATTGAGTCGCCCGGCCTGTTGTGCGTTTGCATTACCAAGCCTCACGCTTTCTCTGCGAAGTGTGAGGCTTTTTTATTTGCCTCGTATTCGGCCCGGAGCCTGGGTCCGGCGTTCGGACCCCTCCAGGCCGGTTTTTACCCCCCGGCTCTGCGCGTGACAGGTCCGGGCTTGTGTCTGGAAGGAGTCAGGAAAATGATTCGGACAATGACGGCTTTGTGCATTACGGTTCTTTTGGTGATGACGGCAACGGGCGCTTCCGCGGTAACGGCAACCCTGGAAGATCTCCCCCTTCTGCCCGGCTCGTATTGGAACGGCTCCGATGGCACCGGCCAATTCATCTCCGCTGGCGCCACTTTTGTAAATCACTACAATTCGTCCTGGGGAAACTGGGACGGATTCGCCTATTCCTGCGGCACCGACACCACGACTCTCAGTTACACCAATTACAGTGCCATCCCCGGCTCCGGCGTCGATGGCTCCGCCAACTACGCTCTGGCATATGATCCCGTCAGCGGCTATATGAGTCTGAACTACCCCACTATTCTGTTTAACAGCCCCACCACCGTTTCCGGCGCGTTCTTCACCAACACTACCTACGCTGCGCTTGCCATGCAAAATGGATATTTCACGGCTAAAAAATTCGGTGGCCAAACAGGCAACGACGCCGACTGGTTCAAGCTCACCATCACCGGTAAAAATGTCGACGGCGGCGCAATCGGCTTCGTCGAATTTTTCCTCGCTGATTTCCGGTTTTCCAATACTAATCAGGATTATATCGTCGATCAGTGGACCTGGGTCGATTTGTCCTCCCTTGGCGCTGTCTCTTCGCTCACTTTTGCCCTTTCCTCCTCCGACAATGACCCGCTGTATGGCATGAACACTCCGGGCTACTTCGCCCTTGATAATCTCGTTTATACGCCCGAACCGGCAACGTTCGCTCTGCTTACCGTCAGCGGTCTCTTCCTCGCTCGACGAAAACGAAAATAACCTTCGCCAAGGATTGGAGGCTTTTCCTCCAGTGGTGCCGGACTTCGGTCCGGCACCCTTTTGACATTCGTAAGGAATGATTATGAATCGCTATCTTTGGTTCCTGCTCATCCCTGCAATTCCGTTCGCAGGCCCAATCTGCGCCCAGCAGGGTCCCTATACCGAACCTGGAATCGCAGGCTACGTGGATCCCGTCACCCGAACTCCCACCGGCCCCAAAGATCTGCCTCCCAATCAAGGCGGCAATCCAAACGCCATCGTCAATCCACTCCTTAAATCCTGGCCCAAAACCCTCGACCAGGTCACCGACTATTCCCCTGCCGACATTGATTTCTTCTGGTCCGGCTCCAATCCGCCGTCCTATCCGCCCAATGACCCGAATCAGGTACTCGGCCTTCCCACAGGATCCGTTTATGGCGTAGTCTGCCTTGGCGATCAGGATCAAACCGAATACGCCGCAGGCAATCCGCCAGGCTCCATCACCCTCCGTTTCCCCGCCCCGAATCCGATCCAGAATGGGCCCGGCTACGACCTGGCCGTCTATGAAAACGGGTTCCTCGGCGCCGCGCCCTCGCCCTGGTGGATTGTCAAAGGACTCATGTTTGCCGAATTTGCCTATGTCGAGGTTTCCACCGACGGAATCACTTTTATCCGCTTCCCCTCCGTCTCCCTGCTCAACTCCGTCGTTGGCGCCTATGAACCCGTTGAAATCAGCAAAGCCTATAATCTCGCCGGAAAACATCCCAATGCCGACGGCCTCTGTTTTGGAACTCCTTTTGATCTCGAAGATCTCACCTCCCACCCCAAGGTCCTCGATGGGACCGTTAACCTTTCCGCCATCCATTACGTTCGCATCGTCGATCTTCCCGGCAATGGCCATTACCCTGACAATGCCTCGCAATGTATCAATCCTGCCACATACCCCGCTTGGGATTACTACCCAGCCGACAAAATCATCTACGACCCCTGGCTTACCTGGGGAACCGGCGGATTCGATCTCGACGCTGTTTGCTCCCTCGAATCCCAGCAGTATTCCGCCGACATCAATCTCGACGGCGTCGTCAACCTAGCCGACCTCGCCATCCTGATCGCCGCCAAGGGAACCCATTTCGGACAATGCGGCTTTCTAAAACGGGCTGACCTGGCCGAACCTAAAAATCTTCTCATTGATTCCGCCGACGTCGCCGCTTTTCATGCCCAGTGGCTCGGCACCGAAGCCTGGCGAGACAAACAACCGTAATCATGATTCGTAACTCGAATAAAAATGCTTTTACCCTCATCGAGCTGCTTGTCGTCATCTCGATTATCGCCCTCCTTATTTCCATTCTTCTGCCGGCCCTCAACAAAGCCCGTGATTCCGCCCGCGCCGTCGTCTGCCGTTCCAATCTCCGCCAGCTCGCCATCGCAGGCATCAGCTACACCATCGAAAACAAAGAATTCTTCTTCCCCGGCGCTCTCGACATCGATCAGAACCTCCATCGATGGCACGGCACTCGAAAAACCAAAGATGATCCCTTCGAAGTCGCCGGAAGCCCCCTCGAATCCTACCTCGCCGACGGCCAAGTCAAGGAATGCCCCCAGCGAGTCGATTTTGTCCGCAGTCAAAGCTGGAACGTCAATTTTGAACAGGGATGTGGCGGCTATGGCTACAATATGACTTATCTGGGCTCCCTCATCGGAAAATGCGGCCTCAACGCAAAAGGCATCTATAACAATACTCCAAAAATTTCCCAGGTCAAAAGCCCTTCCGATACCCTCTTTTTCTCCGATACCGCCATGGCAAAGCTTGACAAGGAAAAAACCATTTACATCGAATATTCCTTCGCAGAGGCTCCCTTTGTTGTCTTAGGCGCTCAGAGCCGACCCGACCTGCCCATCCAGTCCCCCTCCATTCACTTCCGACATTCTTCCCGAGCAAACATCGCATGGGTTGATGGCCGCGTAACTCCCATAAAACGCGAAGAACGGGACGAGGAACTCCCCAACGCCTATGGCGCCATCTCCTCCGAAGCCAACCTCGGCTTCCCCCATCCCCTCGACAACTCCCTCTTCGACCTGCAATAAATCTTTTGGTTACCAGTTCCAGCCCAGTCCGCCCCGGCGAGGCCGCTCCTTCTCTTTTTTCTTCTTTTGCCCGTGTGCTTCCGGCGCAGGCGCTGCCGGAGCCGCCGCCGCTTCTTCCACCGCTCCCGCCTCTGCAAAACGCGAATCCTTCGACGACAGCGAAATCCGCTGATTCTTCGGATCCACCTCCAAAACCTTCACTTTGATTTCCGCCCCTTCCTTTACCACTTCCGTGACCCGGTTCACCCGCTTGTCCGAAAGCTCCGAAATATGCACCAGTCCTTCGATCCCCGGCTCCAGCTGCACAAACGCGCCGAAATCCGTCGTCCGCGTCACCTTCCCCGTATATACCCCGTCCACCGCGTACTTCTGCCCCACCTTCGACCACGGATTTTCCTGCAAACTCTTCATGCTCAGCGATATCCGCCGCTTGTCCATCTCCATCTTCGCAATTTCCACTTCCACCATTGCGCCCACCTGCACCACATCCGACGGATGCTTCACGCGCCCCGCCCATGTCATCTGCCCGATCGGAATCAGCCCCTCAACACCAGGCTCCAGCTCCGCGAACGCGCCGAAATCCATCAGCTTCACAATCTTCGCCGTGTGCCTCGATTTCATCGGATATTTATGTTCCACCAGAGCCCACGGATCCCCCGCTGCCTGCTTGAGACTCAGCGAAATTTTCCGATGGTCCCGGTCCACCCCGATCACCTTCACATCCACACCCTGACCCGGCTTCAACACATCACTCGGATGATTCACACGCGACCAGCTGATCTCCCGCACATGCAGAAGCCCGTCTACCCCGCCGATATCCACAAACGCCCCATAATCCATCACGCTTCGCACCACGCCGTGCCTCATCTGCCCCTCCTGCAGTTCCGTCCAGATTTGCTCCTTCTTCTCTTCGTACTCCCGCTCCAGCACATTCCGACGGCTCAAAACAATATTCTTGTCTCCTTTTTCCACTTCCACCACTTCGCAGATAAATCGCTGATTCAAGAACTGGTCCAAGTCTTCCACCCGGTACATATCGATCTGCGAAATCGGCATGAACGCGCGAATCCCCTTAATATCCATCTCCAGTCCGCCCTTGTTCGATCCCACCACTCTCGCCTCTACCAGCGAACCTTCCTTCACATTCTTCCGCACCATCCGCTGCTCCGCCGATTTCTTCGACAGAATCAGAAGCCCCTCCCGGGAATCGTACCGCACAATCACCACATCCAGCATCTGCCCCACTTCAATCGATTCCCCCTCGGAAATCTCCTCGCGGGGCAGTACTCCCTGCGACTTCCCTCCCAGATCGACAAAAATATCGTCCCCGCTCACACTGATGACCTTCCCACGGCATATCCCGTCCATCGCCGGAGCGGGCACCGCGTCTTTGCCTTTCGCCGCTTTGGCCGAACTGCCCATCTCATACATATCCATCAGGCTCATATCCCCCAGCGCTGCGGCGACCTCCTGCTCCAGTTCCGCTTCTTCCGACGCCGTCACCTTTCCCGCACTGGGAATGCTAACTCCAGATTCTACAATGGGTTGCTGTTCTGGTATGCCATGCTGTTCATTCATCTGGTTTTCGTTCATCCGCGATTCGGTCATAATTCTCTCGTTTCCATAATCCAGTGTTTGATTGTTATAAAACCGGAAAATAAAGGCCGGATTTTACC
>CAZOTP010000252.1:0-5230 GCA_964582655.1 uncultured Pirellulales bacterium
ACGCCTGTGCTGGCGCCGGAGGGTACGGCGGCTCGGCCAAAGGAGCCGTCATCCAGAACGACATCCACTTCGACGGTGGGATTTCCACGGCTATCGAGAATCTCACGGGCCATTACGGCGGCAATACTGCTGCACATGTTCGTTTCCTTCCTGTTCCAGAATTTCATGCATTTACGCTGTCTATCGATATACTATCGACCTGTCGGCTGTCCATCCGACAATTCCGAGCCATTTTTCCGTAAGTCGGTTCTTGCTATTGGCTCCTGATGGCGTGATAATAGAGAATTTGAAGAGAATTGCAAGAAATCTCAGGAAAACCCGTGAAAATGACACTGACACGTTACGGATTGCCCCAGACTCGAATCATAGCGGTGGCGTTTATCCTGCTGGGATGCCTGTCGTGGGCGATATGGCCCGGCGCGTTTCCGTGGGTTCAGGGGATTGCGGCGGCGCTGATGCTGGCGGGACTGGCGTTTTTCCGGGATCCGGCGCGGACGGTACCGCAGGCGAAGAACATTCTGCTGGCACCGGCGGATGGGAAGATCACCGATATTATCGAAGTGGACGAACCGGATTATTTGCAGGGAAGGGCAACCCGGATCGGGATTTTTCTGAGCGTTTTCGATGTACACATCAACCGGACGGCGTGCGCGGGGCGGGTGGAATTCATTCGGGAAAAGCCCGGAAAGTGTCTCAATGCGCTGCGAGCGGAGGATGCCTCGCGGGAGAATCAATCGACGAGCCTGGGGATGGCATGTCCGGAACATCCTGTCCAGAAAGTACTTATAAAGCAGATCACCGGGGCGATTGCCCGTCGGATTGTCTGCGGGTGCAAGATCGGCGATTTGCTTGAAGCGGGGTACAAATATGGGATGATCAAGTTCGGCTCGCGGACGGAGCTGTATTTTCCGGTTAGCCCGGGGGCCAGAATCCTGGTGAAACGAGGGGATATAGTCCGTGCCGGGATAACGGTACTGGTGGAATATGGCGGAGAAGGATAAAATAGGGTGATGGGAGGCAAGGGAGCGAGCCACAGGCGGAAACATGATGAATAAGCCAAGGAATAAGAAGCACTTACGGCGAATCGCGATCCTGCCTTCGCTGGTGACGCTGATGAACGGGGTGTTCGGCTTCGCGGCGATTCATTTTACCGCGCGGGGGATGATGGAGCCGACGGATACAGAAAAGATTTTTTTAATTAAAAGTCCAGAGATGACGTTTTTTGAGGCGGCGGGATGGATGATTTTTCTGGCGATGGTGGCGGATTCGCTGGACGGGTGGATTGCTCGTATGTCGCGCAGCAGCAGCAACTTCGGCGCTCAGTTGGATTCGCTGGCGGATGTGATCAGCTTTGGGGTGGCCCCAGCGTTTTTGATGCTTCGGGTGGTGGAAAACAGCCTGCGTGAGTTTGGTCCTGCCAGTCCTGTGTTTACTTCTCTTCCGGGCAGGCTTCTTTGGCTGTTGGCGGCATTGTATATCTGCTGCGCGGCGTTGCGTTTAGCGAGATTTAACGTGGAAACGACCCCGGATGAAACGTCTCACATGGAGTTTCGGGGGTTGCCTTCGCCTGCGGCGGCGGGAGCGGTGGCGTCCCTTGTGCTTCTGTACAGCATGTTGACGACGGACCTGAAAATCGGGTTCTGGGCCAAAACCATCATTTACGCATTACCCCTTGTAACACTGGGAGTTGCGCTTTTGATGGTCAGTTCGGTCCGATATCCGCACATGGTGAATCAGTATTTGAAAGGGCGTCGTTCCTTTACCCATCTGGTGAAGATTGTGCTTGCGGTGGCGGTGTTATTCTGGAAGCCGCAACTTACGCTGGCGGTGTCGTTTATGGCATTTGCATCGAGCGGACTGATTCGGATGGTCTGGCTGCATCACACGAGGAAACAGATGGAAGGAATGGGGATTCCGGGAGGTGAAATTCCGCCTGAATCGGGTGTCAAAAGGGTATAAATGCCGCGGAAGAGCCCGAATATTACCGGAAAAATCGGGTTTTCGAGGAATTTTGAACTTTTTATTAACGGGTGAAGCCAGGGGTTGTCATACAAGATGGAGCTACGAAGCACCCCGGACAATCCGAATGAGCAAATGGGACAGGAGGATGCCCGACTGGTGTCGGAGGTCTTGTCGGGCAAAGCGGGTGCATTTGACGAGTTGGTGAGCCGATATCAACGAAAGGCGACCGTCGTGGCAATTCGTCTGGTCGGTCAGATGGAGGATGGGCTGGAAGTGAGCCAGGATAGTTTTATCCGAGCCTATCAATCGTTGCATCAGTTGAAAGAGCCCCATCGATTCGGCCCGTGGCTGATGCGAATCGTGACCAATCAGGCACTGAATTACCGTCGTCGGCGGGGGCTTCGTCGGATGCTGAGTCTGTCGGAGCCTGCGGGAGGCGAGGAGGGGGAAGACAGTTTAGCGAGCCGTCTGGCGGGCGATGAGCCGGGGGTGTACGAGAAAGCGGCGGCGAAGGAGCTTTCGTCGGCGCTGCAGGATGCGATCGACACGCTTCCGGAAAAGCTCCGGACGGCGCTGCTGCTGTTTACGGTGGAAAAACTGCCTCAGAAAGAAATCGCGGACCTGATGGACTGCGGCGTGCAAAATGTGAAGTGGTACGTGTTTGAAGCTCGAAGACAGCTTCGCAAGAAAATGCAAAAATGGCTGTGAAAAAGAAAAATTTGAATTACAATTCCCCACCTGCCGAAACGCCTGTATCGAAGGAAACGGCATGGTAATGCCAGCCAAGGACCTTATGGGCAGAAGGAGCGGGAACGATGCGAAAGAATGACAGAGAATTTTTGATCAGCCGGTACAACGATCCGGACCTGAGCGCCTCGGAACGAAAGGCGCTTTCGGTGCTGCTGGGCGAAACCGAGTCGCGACGGATGGAGGAGGAGTATCGGCGTCTGGACGCGATGCTGGCGAGGATTCCTTCCGTGACGGAGGGAGTGGACTATGCGGCGTTTTCGGAACGCGTCCGGGCGGGGATCGCCGATCGAAGCTGGCGAAAAGCGGACGAACGCGCGACGGCGTTCCGGTGGATTGCGCCCCTGGCCGCGGCGGCGGTGTTTTTGATGACGGCGATTCCGCTATGGTATCTGCATCGCGGCTCCGACCGTCCGGGGCCTTCGATCCGACCGGGCACCGCGGTGGTGGTAAATCCGGAGATCCCCGTCGGGCGGGTGGTCTCTCAGGTGGCGGTGATGGATCAGACGGTTACGGAACCGACCGCCCATTCGAGGGTGAAGGCCGGGGCGGCCGGAGAGACCGCCGGACCGGATGAGGATGGAACGGTGATGTGTTTTGTGTCTCCGGAGGGCAGCGGTTCGACGGGGAACAAACCTATCGAGAGCGATGCGTACCTGAGCATTTTATGACAGGAGTCGGTTATATGACGAACTGGTTTTGGAACCGCCTGGCGGCGCTGGGAGCGGCCGGTTTGCTGATTGCCGCATGGATTTCTCCGGTCAGCGGCGCGGGAGATCCAGGTGCCGTTACGCTGGAAGCGAAGCTGGACGGCAAGGCGGAAATTCAATTGAAGAACGTCACCCTGCGGGAGGCGTTCGATCGGATCGAGCAGAAGACGGGAATCGTATTCAGTCTGGATTCGGCTCGGGGCGCGATTGAACTGCTGCCGTACGGCGAACAGACGCAGATCTCCGCGACGCTGGAGGGGATGGCGTGGCGGGCGGGAATCCGGGATATCTTGAAGCCGCTGGCGCTGACGTATGAACTGGGGGAGAACCAGGTGTATATCCTGGGGACGAAGGAGCTTTCACAGCAGCCCAAACGGCTGGGGCTGGAGGAATTGAACGCGATCGTGAAGCTCCAGCAGATTACCCTGACCCGACGGGAGGAAAAGATTCTTCGGCAGATCGAACAAGTCAGCGGGATTTCCTTTGGCGTAATTCTCAACGGCGAGCGCCGCAAAGAGCTGGACGACGACATCGCCGAGACGATTCTGACGAATCATCCCCAGCGGGCGACGGAAGTGCTGGATCTGTACGCCAACCGGTGCGGCAAGATGGAACACGACCGCGCGGCGTGGTCGTGGTACGTGCGGGGCGGGGAGGGGGACGGGCTGGACATTGTGTTTCTGCCGGCCAAGGAGATTTCCCTGATGAAGCTGGAGCGGCGGGTGACGCGGGAATTCAAAAACGTGCCCCTGCAGACCATCCTGCAAGAGCTGACGGAGCACGCCGGAATGACGGCGGAATTTCAGCCGGGGTGCATCGGGATGCTGGACGAATCGGTGCGCAACCGCAGTTCTCTGGTGATTCGAGGCGGGACGGTGCGATCGGCGCTGGAGGCACTGGAAGGACTGACGGGACTGGCGTATGACCCCTACGACCTGAACCGGCTGCGGTTCAGCGCCGGGGAGGGCATCAAGAATCTTTCGCCGGACCGCCCGATGCCCACCACGAGCACCAATCCGACGCTGGGTTCGCTGAGCGTGAAGGTTCCAGGGACGGATCTGGAAACCATGATTGTGATTCGGGAGCAGATGCTCCGTGACGCTGGCGTGTGGGAAAAATACCAGCAGATGCGGCAGGACAACATGAAGGAATTCCTGGAGTATCTGAAGAACTACACGCCCGCCCCGGCAGACGAGAAGAAGAATTAATCCGGCACGAAATACGGGGCAAGGGATATTTTTTCCGGGTGATTTCCCGATACCGTTCCGCCGGCAAGCGATTGCGGAGTCATTTCCGCATTTACCGGCACGGTGCCAACAGGATTTCGGCAAGAGAGAGAAACGGGTTTTCCGTATGGCAAAGAGTTTACACGTATTTGCGTTCAACCGGTTTGTGCGTGCCCAATAACGGCTTACGACGCTGGCGCAAGCGCCATCCAAGCGGAATAAGAGGCTGAACACGCGTTTTTGTTACACCTACTGAGCTCGACTTTTGCCATTTTTTGAGGCTATGCTGCGTGGCATAGGTAGTCCAGCAGCAAGGTTTGTAATTTCGGCGGTATATTTTGAAAACCCTTATGATTCGAAGCCTGTGCAAAAATAGTTTTGTGCCAAAACAACTCTCGAACGGCGGCCAGGGCATCCAAGAAGGTCGGTTCGGTTTTTACATACCAGGCGGTGCTGCGAATTTTGACACGATGACGCCGTGCGTGCTCCGCAAAGATCAGGCAGATGATGCTGAACAGGCCCAGCAGACACGCGGCCGACCGAGACGGCTTCGCTGGGGCGGCGGGGCATAGAGATTGGCCTTGG
>CAZOTP010000253.1:0-5147 GCA_964582655.1 uncultured Pirellulales bacterium
GGCTGCGGCTGCTGGAAGACGCGCTCGCCATCACCGACGCGGACAAAGGCGGCGTTGGTCTGGGCGAGTTCTGCATCAGTTCTGGAAATGACAATCGGTTGATTTTTATCGAGGGCCATGTGAAAATCGGAATTCATTTCGGGGTAGTAGGGCTTGACTTCAACTTTATACATTCCATCCTGAGGGATGAAGAAAAACGTTTCGATTGGGGCGGAGAGGCATTCGATGCGGAGCCAGCCGCCGTGTTCGGCGGCGCCGATTTCCGAGCGAGCGGAAAAGCCCTGCGCATGCAGATTCTCTTCCAGGGCGGAGCCGTCCAGGAGAAACGGTTTTGTCAGATCGGGAATCCGGGGATAAAGTCGGGGATGATTATCAATCCCCGCCGGCAGGGGGGGGCGTTTTTGAATCGGCTCGGTTTGATACCAGAATGCGACACTGGAATAATCGTTGAAGACATCCTTATGATAAAGGTGCTCCAGGGTGACTTGGATGGATTTCTGAAAACGGACAGGATCGGGGATGTGAAACCGATAGGCGGTGGTGAGAATGCGGTCATTGGTTTGTTTTTCGAGGTATGGGACGCCGTAATAGGGATAGCAGAACGCTTCCTTGAATCCCCAGGCGTTGCAGAAATAATCTTCTGAGCCGGTTCCGAAGATCGTTGGTTTATCCGTTTGATCGACGAAAATCATCTCATCGCCTTCACCCCACCAGCCCTTGTCATCCGCGTCAACAAACAGGGCGCAGCCGACATACTGTCCGATTCCTTGGGTATCGAGAATAACGTAATTGTCTTTGCCGTCGAGGTTGGGCAGGTCTGGATTCCGGCCAGGGAGATTTTTGGCAGAACGGAATTCGGCGTGAAACAAACCCTGGTTTTTGGAAATGGGGCCGATTTCATAATCGAGATTGTAGTAAATCCGCCGGATGGTTCGAGCGCCATTGTTGAAGAGTTCGATTCGGGCGTGTTTGTAGAAGGGCATGGGCCAGTAGCAGTTCAAGGCCTTGGGATTTTGCCCCACGGCGATCGGATTGGAATTGATCCGGTATGTTTTACCGTGCCCCAGCGCAAAAAAATCGCCGAGCGGGACTTCGACGGAAGGGACGGGGCTGTTTTCCCAGTACATGCGGATAACGAGGTCTCGCAGGAAGGTTTCGTGACGACCCCAGTCGGATTTATCGCCGAAGGGGGAGACGGTCATCCAAAGATGGCGGATGCAGCCGGGGCCATTTGTATCGAGCATGAGGCGGATCTGTCCGGATTCGAAACTCACCCAGCTGTCGTTGTTTCTTCCTTCGGGGTCGGTGCTGGAGCTTCGGCGGGATTCGAGCGGTTCCACCCTCGCGAGGCTTTGAAGCTGCGAAAACACGGGAGCCCCGCCGATCAGAAGAAAAAAGTGGACCCGGATAACACCTTTTACTTTGCTTATTTGTTTTGTTTTCATTCTGTTCCTTGCTGGTAAGGGGTGAGTACAATGAAGTATCCAACCTTGCATCAGGACTTGTTGATTACGTCATTGAGATCCAAACTATACAATTGGCGGCCGTTTCCGCCGCAGGGGGAGTCGATGAGGGCGCTGCGCCCACCCCCACAAACCGTATTCATTTGTTTTCACCATTGGATTCAACAGATTACTTTACCAGGTAAGATGATACAATTTGGGAACAAATCCCATCTTTTTTGATAATGTTCCCGTGGGTTGATTATGAAATAGAGGATAGGCAATCCCTGGCGGATCAATTTTAACGACATTGGCTCCGCGCAAGGTCAGCTTATAGGGAATTTCGCCGATGACGCGAAATATTACTTTTTGTGGAACGTCAAATTCAATCTGGATTTCATCCTTGGGTTTCAGCAGCGAAAGAATCAAAATTTTCTCTTTAACCGCGGCATGAATGACACGTTTGTTGAGGTGAACTATCACGCTTTTCGGATCACACCATTCCGGAAGACGAACATTCACCGTTTCCGCGTCTTTGATATGAAGAACTGCTTTCCCCTCGGCAGGCAGGTAACTGTGCATATCCAGCCAGGGCGAATATCGATTCAGCAATAAATTGACATAAATTTCATGATCGGTTTTCGTGATAATGCTGTCCCAGATGCAGTAAAGCGTTCGGGCCCCATTCGCCGTGCAGCAGTGCATGATCGCTTTGCTCTGCAGTTTTTTTTCACCTTGTGCATTGGAAATCAGACAAAGGCCGTCATTCGCCCGCATCCAGCCCAGAAAAGAACCCTGGGAACGCTGCAAAATGTTATTTGTGTCTTCATAGGGCTGATGCGACGGCTCCGTTTCGAAAAAACTGTCGGAGAGTTGATCTAGCCGGCCGAGATCCATAAACTGACCCTCGGCAAGCATATTTCGAGTCCAACGATCTACATCACCCCAGTAATTCCCCAGCCCGGCCTGGGTCAGTTGCAGGGCCAACCAAATCATATCGGTCACTTCACAGATTTCAACCGTATTTCCCTCCCGCTGCAGATAGGACTTAGAGCCGGGCATGCATTCCGGGTAATATCCGATCAGCGGATCGCCCATTTCCCTGACCCAGCGGTAGCAAGCGTCGATCCTTTCGAGAATTTCACGGTCCTTTGCGGCAATCCCGTATTCGCACATGGCAATCAAAGCGTACAGGCTGTGATGAAAATGATACATGTCCCAGCGGCCGTCAGGATTATCAAACAACCGTTTCATGGCCCATCGCGCCAGCCCGCGGGATAATTCCAGTGCTGGCGCATAGCCCGTCACGCGATAAAACAGGGCGCTGCCGTGTCCCACCGCGCCCATCGAATATGCTATCGTCAATTTAAAATTAAAGTCCATACTGTTATTGTACATATAATGGTAGATTTTCGCCGTGGGCTCGGGGGCGTCGAGTGGAGTCACGTCGCCTGGATAAAACCGACCGGTGGAAAAATATCGAAAATCCTCTTTTTCACGGGACAGTTCCAGCAGGCGATCTATTTTGCGTTTGCCGATTTCAACCCATCGCAGATCCTCGTCGATCTGGGCCAAAATCGACAAGGCGATCAGCATTCGACCTTCTCCCCAGATTTCGGCATAGGCGCCAGGGCGTGGGTTGTCTCTAGGGTACTGTTTATCGAGCGTATCGTCGGGGGCATACGTTAATCCGTCATCGCCCAAAAACCGCAATTGAGCCTCTAAAATATTCTTATCCACATCGATATTCTGATTGCTGCCGCTTCCCAGTCGGCATAACGCCAGGGCCTCGATGAATTTTGGAGGTATATTCAGATAAGCGTCGGTGGTGTGGTTGATCAACAATGCCGGCGGTCGGCGGGAAAAATCCACTTTGAATCCCAGGGCCCATTTTTCTTCGGGAAACCATGCCTGGGTCAGCGCGTTGATCGCCATCGACATCCGATCCGCCAGGTCCAGCGTGTCCGCCGGCATCGTCGTTTCATAACGATTCCCCTCGATCGCCGTTGCCGCCGGATTATGATCCAGTTTTTTCATGGATTCATCGGCTGACGCTGCCAAGGTCAATCCGGCTTCCAATATAAGGCTGAATAACAGGGTCTGAAATAATTTTGTGTTTCTCATTTATTTATCCCTTGCCGGGGAAAAAATATTTTGACCGTTTCGGCACTTGAATCCGGCGTCAATCACAAGGTTTTCCTTTCTTCTTTATTTTATTGGATTTACAAGCGGAATCGAGTTTTTATGCCTTTTCAATCGCCTTGTTCAGATCCAATAAATACAACTGCCGTCCCTCGCCCCCGTGCGGGGAGTCGATGATCGCGGATTTTCCATCGGGACTGACGCGGGTGTGCAGGTCGCATCGCCATTCGCCTGTATAGTCCGGGGGGGAATAAAAATTGCCCAGCGGGACGACTTTTTTTGTTTTGAGATGGTAGAGGAAAACCCGCTGGAATCGGTCATTTTTACGGGGATAGGTGTCGTTAATAAGCCAGTCGCTGTGGGGAAGATAATTAAAATGCTCCGCGCGGTCAAAAACTTCGGGATTGAGAGGGGAAACATTTCGAGTTCGGTCTTCGAAGAGATAGAGCGTCATTTTGGGATGGCTCTGGATGGATTCGGCGAGGATGTAACGGATGTCCTGCCACACAAAATGGGAGGTGATTCCGTTGTCATCGACGATGGCAATGTCTTTCCCTTCCGGTGTGGCGGTCAGCATGCGGGTTTTACGCGTCCCGTCGGGATATCGCCATCGGTGTAGAAAAATAAACCGCGACCCGTCGGGACTGAACAGGAGGTGATTGAAATAATGTTTGGCGTATGGATCGGGATTGGGAATCGTACCGAGCTTGACGATCTGCTCGACGGAAATAATCAGTTCCTTTTTACCGCTCTCCAGATCGAGCCGATAGATTCCGGCGTCGTCGGGCGATAAATTATCACGGTTTCGATCGGGGATGCCGCAATAGCCATAGCCGGCGCGGACATCCTGGATGCGTTCGAAGTCCACGGTCATTGCGGTTTTGCCGTCGGGGCTGAGACAGTAAATGGGATGGTCCACGGTTCGTTTGGAGCCGGTTTTTACATCCAGAATATGGCAGACAAAACGGCCCTTTTGCCTGTCATTCCAGAGGATTTCGCTGGCGGAACCGGGCCGCCACTGGAGCATGCACCCCTGCTGCCAGCACCAGGCCCTGCTTTCACCCAGATCGGTCCATCGGTCGCCGTCCTGCATATCGATCATACCGATTTTGATGACGTCATCCGCCGTGGGACTACGGTGTTCAAAATCGACTTCCATGCCCAGGGCAAACCGGCAGGAAGGATCGAACTGGAGTTTATCGTAATACCCGAACCAGTGGAATTTAGGTCCCTTCGTGATAGCCCGGACGGGGATAAAGGTTTCGGTGCTGCCCGGGGCAGCCGGAGGTGTCTGGGCAGCAGCGTTTTGATGGAGGACGAAAGGACTGGTCAGGCCGGCCGCTAAAAGACCCCCCGTCATGGTTCCTGTATCCCGAAGCCACTGGCGGCGGGACATTCCGGGATGGGCATCCTGGTTCTGAGTTTTCATTTTTCGATTTCCTGCATCAATTTACTCATTTTTCTCATCAAATCCGTTACAATCCATTTTAGATTCATTCCCAAACCATGCGATGAATCCGCTGTGCTAAAAATCACCGGCCGGTTTATTGATTTTAAATGAAT
>CAZOTP010000254.1:0-5117 GCA_964582655.1 uncultured Pirellulales bacterium
CTTGGCGCGGGGCCAAGGTATGTGGAGACGGTTCATTCTCCATTGTGCTGGAGCAGCAGATCAACTGGTCGGAGCAGGGTTGGAAAGGGAAAGTGAAATGGACACTGGGGAGAACGGCTTTGAAGCGGCTGGAAGGGGGTCTTTTGCGGAAGATGGACAAGATTCATACGTTGTCGGAGTTTACCAAAAACGTTCTCGATGCCTCGTATGGACTGGGGGAGCGGATCACGGTGATCCCGCACTGGTGCCGCAAGGACTATGAGCGGATTCGCACGCGGGAGAAGGCCCGCGCGGAGCTGGGATGGCCCGCACAGGGTCGGATGCTGTTCGCGGTGCGGCGGTTCGCGGCTCGAATGGGTCTGGATGTAGCGATACGAGCGATGGAGCCATTGCTGAAGGAGTATGCGGATGTGTATCTGTGTCTGGCCGGGGGGGGGCCGCTGTGGGAGCCGATGAAAGCCCTGGCGAAGTCGCTGGGCGTGGAAGGAAAGATTCTGTTTCCGGGGCGGGTCAGCGAGGAGGACCTTCGGCGGTGTTATGAAGGGGCGGATTTGTTTTTGCTGCCGACGCGTTCGCTGGAGTGTTTCGGGCTTCCGATTCTGGAGGCTTTTGCGTACGGATTGCCCGTGATCAGCACCGATGCGGCGGCGATACCGGAGCTGATGAAGCCTGTTTTGCCGGACTGCGTAGCACCGGCGGGGGATGTGATCGGCTTTCGGGAGAAGGTCCGGGCGTATCTGGAAGGGCGTTTGGCGATACCCGGTTCGCAGCACTTGATCGATTATGCCACGCGGGAGTATGGGCGCGACCGGATCACGGCCCGCCATATTCAATTTTTGGAGTCCTGAGTCCGATGCAAGGGTGTATGGAGGAGAAAGAACGGAACGCATGAAGCGACCGCGGCGTATTGTTTTTCTGGCGCACAACTGCCGAAGGGGAGGGGGGCTGGTGATTGTAGAGAATATCCTTCGGTCGCTTCGGCGCGTGGCGGAGGACGAAACCTTTTTTGTGATCGTTCCATCGGGCTGCGGGCTGGAATCGCTGAATCTGCCCGCCGGAAGCGAGCTTTTTTTATATCGAGGGAATCCGCTGTCCCAGGTGTGGTTTGAGCATCGCGGTTTTTCCCGGATGGTGCGCCAGTGGAAGCCGGATCTGGTGTTCGGGGCCGGGAATGTCGGCCTGATGAAACGAGAGGTGACGCAGGCTCTGCTGATTCATACGGCGTATCCGCTGTACGAGAGAAAGTATTTTGGAGACATGTCCCGGATTGGCCTGCTGCGCAAACATCATTTGAAGGTACAGATTGGGAAGTCTCTTTCGGCGTCCGATCTGGCGTTTGTGCAGACTCCGATTATCCAAGAGCGGGTCAAGCGGCTGTTCGGTTTTCCCGAGGAGCAGATTCGGGTTTTACGGTTTCCTGTGCCGGAGGATGTTCTGGAGGGTGCCGCCGAAGGCGAAGGCGCGATTGCCGGGCAAAGGAGCCATCCCTTTTTTGTATTGGTATTGACGCGTTATTTGAGTCATCGGAATCCTTCCTGTTTAATTCCCCTGTGCCGGCGTTACCGCCGAGAACTGGAAGAAAACCACATTCAGTTTCTTACGACGGTTACCGCCGGAGAACATCCCCATTCAGGGCGATTTTTGAAGGCGATTGAAAAACACGGGCTGGGGCATCTGATCGTCAATCGAGGCATGCTGAACCGAACCGAGGTGGCCCGGTCGCTGCGGGAGAGTCAGGTTCTCTGGCTCCCGACGACGCTGGAGACGCTGTGTCTGCCCTATCTGGAGGGGATGGCGCTGGGGATTCCGATTCTGGCGCCGGATCTGGATTTTGCCCGGCATGTATGCGGTTCGGCGGCGGAGTATTATACTCCGTGGGATATCGACTCTGTTTTTCAAGCCCTGATGAAGATGCGCCATGACGAAACGTTGCGCCGTCGTCTGGTCGAACGGGGAAGGCAGGAGCTGCGCGATGCGGGGCGGTTCAGCCGGGACTGGGAAGAGACGACACGTGATTTGATGTCGGGCTTGCGGAGTCTGGCGGGAACGGGTTCCGTGAAATAAATATGTTCAGCCGCTGAAAGCCGAGAGAGAGTATGAAACGGATACGAATCGCATTTATCGCCCATAACTGTCGCGTGGGGGGCAGCCAGGTGATTGCCCATAATTTTCTTCGGGTACTGCCTGAGCTTCTCGGAGAGGAGCAGTTTCTGGTTATTGTTCCGTCGGGATACGGTTTTGAAGAGATTCCGGAGATTCCCGGGAGCGAACGATTCTACTACCGGGGGTCCCACCGTCCCCTGCCTCGATTCTGGTTTGAGCAGGTGACGCTGCCCCGGTTGATCAAGGAATACCGGCCGGATGTCATATTCGGAGGGGGGAATATAGGAATTTCGCACCCGGCGGCGCCGCAGGCGATTTTTATTCACACGCCATATCCGTTTTACGACAGGCGGCATTATCCGGGGATTCCGCCTTTGGACGGATTTCGCATTCGCTGTCTGGACGGCCAAATTCGGAAATGCCTGCGGAAGACCCGGCTGGTTTTTGTACAGTCTCCCATTATGAGGCAGCGGATTTCGGAGCGAATGGGCTATCCGATAGATCGGATCCGTCTGGTCCGATTTCCTCCGCCGGCGGAGTTGGGGGGTGCGCCGGAAGATAAGAGCGTATCGCGTGAATCTTCCGATGGGCGATATCGAGTTTTGGTTCTGACGAGGTATCTGACGCATCGAAATCCAACGATGTTGATTCCATTTTGCCAGCGGTGGAAACAGGAACTGCTGGATCGCAACATTCAGTTTTTGATTACCATCAATCCTGACGATCACCCTCATGCCCAGCGGTTTCTTTGCGATCTTCGGGCGTCGGATTTGGAAGAGGTTATCCACAACCTGGGGGGGCTTTCGCGGGAAGAAGTGAAAACGGCATTTTCCCGGAGCGATTTGCTGTTATTTCCGAGTTTGATGGAGACGCTGGGGATGCCCTATCTGGAGGCGATGGTGATGGGAGTTCCGATTCTGACGACGGATCTGGATTTTGCCCATTATGTGTGCGGGGACGCGGCGGCGTATTATAATCCGTGGGATTTGAACAGTTTGCGGGAGAAGCTGTTCTGGCTTCAGGATCATCCGGAAGCATCAAGACAATTGGCTCAAAACGGGCGTGCGGAGTTGATGGATGGAAAGAAGTTTGCCCGAGACTGGAAAGACTCCGCCACCGAGATTTTCGGCCATTTGCGTTCCCTTGTCCAAGAATAGAGTTTTCTGCGTCAGGACTCTGGCAGAAAAAGTCAACCATACCCTATTACACAGGTTTCCATCATGAAACAGATATTGCAGAATTTGAAGACGGGTGAGTTGGAGATTGCGGAGGTGCCGGCGCCGAAGGCGGGGGCGGGGCAGGTATTGATCCGGACGCGGTGTTCGCTGATTTCCAGCGGGACGGAGCGGATGCTGGTATCGTTTGCGCAGAGCGGATTGATCAGCAAGGCGCGGCAGCAGCCGGACAAGGTCAAGCAGGTGATCGATAAGATCAAGACGGACGGGCTATTACCCACGCTGCACAGCGTGTTTGCGCGGCTGGATGAGCCATTGCCCCTTGGGTATTGCAACTGCGGGACGGTTGTTGAGGCGGGTCCCGGTGTGGAAGAGTTTGTGCCGGGGGAGCGAGTGGGGCGCAACGGCCCTCACGCGGAGTTTGTGTGCGTGCCGAAGAATTTGTGCGCGAAGGTGCCCGCGAACGTGAGCGATGAGCAGGCGGCGTTTACGGTTCTGGCGGCGATCGGACTGCAGGGGATCCGGCTGGTGCAGCCCACGCTGGGGGAGACGATCGCGGTGTTCGGGCTGGGATTGATCGGGCAAGTGTGTGTGCAGATGCTTCGTCAGAGCGGCTGCCGGGTGATCGGGATCGATTTGGACCGGGGCAAGCTGGAGATGGCGAAGAAGTACGGGGCGGAGGCAGTGGATGTGCCCGGCGGGGCGGACGCGGTGCAGACGGCGATGTCGCTGACGAACAATCGCGGGGTGGACGGGGTGCTGATTACGGCGTCGGCGAAGGAGGATACGATTGTGCATCAGGCGGCGCAGATGAGCCGCAAGCGGGGACGGATTGTGCTGGTGGGCGTGGTGAATCTGAACCTGGACCGGGCGGACTTTTATGAGAAGGAGCTTTCGTTCCAGGTATCTTGTTCGTACGGGCCGGGGCGGTACGATCCGAAGTATGAGAACGGCGGGCAGGATTATCCGTTTGGATTTGTGCGTTGGACGGAGCAGCGGAATTTCGAGGCGATTCTGGGGATGCTCGCCGGCGGACAATTGGAAGTGGATTCGATGATCAGCGAGCGGATTGCGCAGGCGGAGGCGCAGAAGGCGTATCAGACGCTGACGGCGGATCCGTCGAAGATGGCGCTGATTCTGACGTATCCGGAGGCGGCGGAGGCGGAATCGGTGATCCGAACGGCGAGGGAGTCGCTGCCATGCCCTGCGCTGTCGGAGGCGGTGGTGGGAGTGATCGGGCTGGGGAATTTCGCGAAGATTACGCTGCTGCCTGCGATTGCGCCGGTGAAGGCGAGGCTGCGGACGGCGGCGGATATTAATGGTGCGGCGGCGGCGTATGCGGCGAAGAAGTTCGGGTTCGAGCAATCGACGAACGATTACCAGGCGGTGCTGAAGGACCCGGAGGTGAATACGGTGATTATCACGACGCGGCATGATCTGCATGCGCGGATGGTGATCGAGTCGCTGGAGGCGGGCAAGCACGTGGCGGTGGAGAAGCCTTTGTGTTTGAACCTGGAGGAGCTGGCGAAGGTGAAGCAGGCGGTGGAGAAGGCGAAGGGCAGGCAATTGCTGGTGGGATTCAACCGGCGGTTTTCACCCCACGCGGTGAAGATGCGGGAACTGCTGAAGAGCCGCAGCCAGCCGATGTGCATGAGTGTGGTGATCAACGCTGGGGCGATTCCGGCGGATGTGTGGATTCAGAGCCGCACGGCAGGCGGGGGGCGGATTATCGGGGAGGGCTGCCACTGGAGGGATTTGATGGTGTATCTGGCGGGGCATCGGAGGACGGGGGGGAGCGCGGGGAAGATGGGGGCGGCGCCGGGGGTGGCGGTGCGGGCC
>CAZOTP010000255.1:0-5100 GCA_964582655.1 uncultured Pirellulales bacterium
GAGGGTGGGCCCCCCGGCTTCACACGGAGTTCCACGAGCTCCGTGCTACTCTGGAGAGCAGATGGTAACGGAGAGTTTTGATTGTCGCATACAGGTCTATCACCTTCTGTGGCGTGACTTTCCAGACACTTTTGCTAACCAAAACTTTTGTAACTCCTCTCTGCTTCCGCAACCCCGACCCGAAGGTCGGTTTGGGCTGGTTCCGCTTTCGCTCGCCGCTACTAACGGAGTCTCGATTGATTTCCTTTCCTACAGGTTCTGTGATGTTTGAGTTCCCTGCGTTGGCTCGTCCCGGCCTATGCATTCAGCCGGTCGGGACAGGATCCGGTTGCCCGGTCCTGACGGGTTGCCCCATTCGGACACCCCGGGATAAACGGTTGTTTGACACCTGCCCCGGGATTATCGCAGTCTGCCGCGTCCTTCATCGCCTCTTGACGCCAAGACATCCACCATGTACCCTTAGTAGCTTGACCCTATCATTTTTTGTCTGACAGAATCAAGCCGCCGAAAAACGCTCGTATTATCATTCGAACGCATGCCCTGTGGGTACAGGACATGGATTCGGCAATACAGATCTACAATTGCCTCTATTCAATTTTCAAAGAGCTTTATTTCTTCCGGGAATTCACCCGGACGGAAATCGCTTCGCACTGGAGCCGATCGGAGTCGAACCGACGACCTACTGGTTGCAAACCAGTCGCTCTCCCAGCTGAGCTACGGCCCCGATTTACCGGACCGCCTCGAGACGGCCGCTCATCGGATCTTATCTCGGATCCATCCGAACAACCACGCCAGGATCGCTATGCCAAAGACCGCCATTCCCAGCATCCGGATATTCAAGGCGGCCAGTATTGGCTCCAAAAACATTCTAGTCAACCTATTCAGTTTTTTCTGGTCGGCCAAAGTATTTTTGGCCAACTGGGCCCAGATGGATTCGAACCATCGACCTCACCCTTATCAGGGGTGCGCTCTACCAACTGAGCTATAAGCCCGTCGTCAACGCTGGTCAAGAGCCGACGCCTAATGCTAACGTCTTATAACTGCGGCTCTTACGAGCACTCAACCGCTCGATCCGCCGTTGATTTCTTGCTCTCATCCACAGCGAATGAGTTGAGTAATGTAGCGTTGCTCTTGCGACCCGTCAACACAAAAAATAAAAAATCTTTCAAAATTTTTTATTCCCCCCGCCGCTAACACCTAACTTACGTGTCTATAACATCTTACAAACAGAAGAAATAGATTATAATCGGTTTTGATTCCCCTGTCAAGAGTCCCCCGAAAGATCAATATTCGTCTTTCGCCTGGACAGCACTCTGTTCCGCCGGACGCTCCAAGGAGGGGGTTCCTTGCTCCCCTTTCAAAGCCGTCCCTATTTTTTATATACTTTGGACGGGTCATACACAGGTTTGGCGACGAACTCCAGGACATCGTTCGATCCCCGTCGAATTCTCCGGTAAAAACAGCTCTGATATCCCACGTGGCACTGCCCCTGATCTACTTTCACCTTCAAAATCAAACAGTCCTGATCGCAATCCGTCAAAATCTCCCGCACCTCCTGCACCGCTCCCGACTCCTCTCCCTTGAACCACAGTTTTTTCCGGCTACGGCTGTAATAGATTCCCCGGCCTGTTTCGATGGTCTTGGCCAGCGCCTCCGCATTCATATATGCCACCATCAGCACCTCCCCCGTCTCCGCATCCTGCGCTACGGCTGTAATCAGGCCCTGTTCATCAAATTTTGGGCTGAATCGAATTCCGGTTTCAATTTCCTTCGATGCACTCATCGCGTTCTCCTGCGGCTTCCACCGCCTGTCTGTCGGATTTACCTTGTGCCAGATCGGCAATGGAACCACATTTCCATGTCGATTGCAAGGTTCATTTCTGCGCCTGCGCCATATTCGCGATGGCCGGCGGGCACACCCCGAACACATGCTGCCGAATCGCTGCGAATCCCGCGTTCCGCAGAAGTATTCGAAACTCCTCCGCCGTGCAATGATGCACCTGTTTTTCCACGCGAGCCACGCACACCTCAAAAATAAAATATCCAAACGGCTCATCCCGGCATCCGTCAACCAGGATCACCCGCCCCCCCGGCCGAAGCACCCGGGCCATTTCGTTAACCGACTGCTGCGGATGCGGATAGTGATGAAACGAATTGCAGCAGGTAACGAGATCAAACTGATTCGACTCGAACGGAAGATGCTCCGCATCCCCCTGGATAAAATCCACGGGCATGGCCGGCGAGGCGGACTGTTTCTTCTTCTGGGCTACCGCGAGCATTTCCCCGGACATATCCAGCCCCGTCACGTGTGCGACCGCAGGATTGCCAATCAGATACCGCATGGCCAGTGTCCCTGTCCCGCACCCCACATCCAGAACTTTCAGATTCCCCGCCCCCCTCCGCCGCATCTGTCGAAGTTCCGCCATCACCCTGCGATAACACGGCTTAAACAGAAGGGTATTGATAATATCCCGGTCATAATGATCCGCCCATTCCGCAAAGTGCTCTTCCGCCCGGATTTTCCATTCGTGCTTGTGCTTCTCGGATGATCCCATACAGCGATGCCTCAGCAGGGTTCGATGATCTCTGCCGAACGTCGGCCGAATCCACTGAAATATACCCGATTCAGCCTACAAATCAAGACGACTCCCGCTTTTTTTATCGGACCGTCGCTACCTCCTTTTTTTCGCAACGAGTATCGAATTCCCCCCAAATCCTCTTCTCTTCCGGGAAAATCGGCCTTTTTATAGATTCCTTCCCATCCGACCATTTTTCTCTTCACTCCGCTGTTCCGTTGTCCGATTTTACCTGCAGAGAGACTCAGCATCCCTGGCAGGACAATGGGCCAACCCATGAATGACTCGAAATTCGACAGTTTTATCCAGCAATGCACCCTGGAGCAGTTGATCGCGATTTCCAAAAAAATCGCCGAACGCATCCACTTTCTGGAAAAAAATCCCTCTTCGGACAGCGAAGAAGCTCTCCGCCAGAAACGCACCGAAGAGCGTTTCGAAGCCAACATACTGGGGAATCTCACCCGCATCACTGATATCCGCCCCAATGAAAAACGCGAATACAGCGTCACCATCAAGGACATCTCCCGCAGCGGGATGTGCCTCAAGGTGGATACCAATTTTATCCCCTCCCGCCTCGTGGAAGTGACCTTTGCCGGACCCGGAGGAAAAATCAAGCGATGCCATCTGGAAATCGTTCGCATGAAAAAGCTGGTCGATCAGGACGGCACCTGGCTGGAAGTCGGCTGCCGCAGCGCCACGGACGCTTCCGTCCGACAAGCCAGGCTCCAGGAAGAGCAGATTGCCAAAATGCGGACCAAACTCTACAAAAAACGAGGCATCCAGATTGCCGTGATCGGGCCGGACAACAAAGATACCGAGACCTTCGCCAACCGCATCAAAAGCCAGGACTATCAGGTCCGCAAGATGACCAATTGCAAACCGCTTCTCGAAAAAAACAGCTCCTTCAACCTCGCCATCTTCTGGAACGGCAATGAAATTCTTTCCGACGATGCCCTTCAGGCCGAAATCGCGTCCAAACCGCAGTCGCTGGCCACTCTCGCCATTGTCACCAATCTCGCCGACCGATTCCCTCTTTTTCAACTAGGAATCGATGAATGCCTCCTGGAAAATCAGATCGAGGAATTTCTCTTCCACACCATTGAGCGCGCCATTGTCGGTCATACCATTCGAAATCAGACCTTTATCGAGGCCACCGCCTCCGCCGCTCTCATCCTCACCGACATCAACTCGCGCATCAATCTCCTGACCTATCAACTCGAAGAACAGGGCTTCCCCTGCCAAACCGCCCCCACCCACAATCTGCCGGATGCCGATCAAGCCAAACAAATCCGGCTTGTCTTCGCCGACTTCGAAACCGATGACATCGATGGCTTCAAAACCATCACACGACACTTCCATCAAGTCCCCGTCATTGCCATCTGTGACACCCTCGACGCCGGTCATCTGGCTCTCGCCCACGGCGCCGTCAACTATCTCTGCATGCCTCCCAATCCCGACGACATCCGTATGATTCTCCAAAGCTGTGCCAAGCACGAATCCGCCGCCAAATAATACGCTTCCGACACCGGCGACATACAATCTTCCCCCTTATGCTCGGATTTTCGGAGGAGTTACATTCTCACTCTGCCGCGGTCATGAAGCCTCGCGGTTTCGGCTCGTCTGGCCCTGAAAATCCCTTTGGATTCAACGCCTCCGCAGCTTTTTTCGCCTGATGGATCCACCGTTCCAGGGAACCCGCATCCAGCCGTTCCGAACTGTAAAACAAAATCCCTCCGTCGTGAAATTCGCACTGCGCCCCGTCCCAGTCCTCCAGCACATCCAGAAACGCCTTCGGCAGAAGCGCCGCCGCTTGCGGCGGATTATTGGAATACATAAAAAGGGGTTGCCCCGCCTGGCCCTTCGGCTTCAATCGCTCAAAGCCTTGAAACCGGCCCACCGCCTCGAAATCCATCTTCCGCCGAATCACAATCAAAGGCAGCCGCTCCCGGCAGTTCACCAAAATGACTGAATGATTCTCCCTGCGGCGCAACAAACCCGATCCCGCTTCCAGATGATATTCAAATACCGTCATCGGCACATGCCCCACACGCCCGGATAGGACGTGTACGATGCGGGGCGAATGTCCGTACTGCATCAGATAACAGGATCCATATGTCTCCCAGAGCGACAGAACATCTTTCGCCGAATACCGAAGCCCCAGTTTTGATCCCAGGCGAATCAACTCTCTGGAACGACGCGGGTAGGCCAGTATGCATCCGGCCAGAATCAAAACCGCCAGTATAATGCTCATCTCCATCCCCCCATTTTACATCCTGCCACTTCAATTCTCCATTCCACATTCTCGGTTTCCTCCTTTAACCTTTTGACTCCTGCGGTGTCTGCAAAAATGAAGTTCAGTGTAAAATCCATCAAAACCGATACGATTTTACGCAACCGCAAGTAAATAAAGGACTTAGAAAAATACCGGCGGTTTTCCCCTATCCGGCATTCAAATTTTCGCTACAATAGTATTGCAGATGCTCTATACGCCCAATTATGGGCAGGAGGTGCGTCATGAAAAAAT
>CAZOTP010000256.1:0-3249 GCA_964582655.1 uncultured Pirellulales bacterium
CTGGTAGAGGTGGACGTCCTGCTGGGGGAAGGGGATGCGGATGCCTTCGGCGTCGAAGCGTTTTTTGATGGTTTCGGTCATATCGAAGAAGACATCCCAGTACTGGGCGGTATTGACCCAGACGCGGAAGACGAAGTTGACGGAAGAGGCGGCCATTTCCTTGACGGCGATCTGGGGAGGCGGATCTTTAAGGACGCGGGAGTCGGCGGAGGCGATTTCGTAGAGGACGCGTTTGACGTGGTCGATGTCGTCGGAATAGCTGATGGAGGGAATGATTTCAAGTTTGCGGGTTGGAGCTGCAGTGTAATTGATGATGTTGTCGTGGAGGAGCTTGGAGTTGGGGATGATGACGGTTTTATTGTCGGGGGTCAGGAGGGTGGTGGTGAAAATCTGGATTTCCTGAACAATGCCGCCGGTACCTGCTCCTTCGATGTAATCGCCTTTGTGGAAGGGTCGGAGGACGATGAGGAGGAATCCGGCGGCGAAGTTGGCGAGGGAGCCCTGGAGTGCCAGGCCGATCGCCAGGCCGGCGGCTCCGAGGACGGCAACAAAGGAGGCGGTCTGGACACCGAGTTTGGCGAGCACGGCGAGGATGACGAACGTGAGGATGCCGAAATAGGTGAGGCTTCCGATAAAGGAGATAATCGTGCCGTCGATGTTGCGTTTTTCGAGGAGTTTTACGATGATTTTGCGAATCGCCATAGCGGCCCAGCGGCCGATGAAGAAGATGGCGATGGCGGCAAGGGCGCTGAGGCCATATTGAGTAATCCATGTTTGCAGTTGAGAGAACCAGTTTTCAAAGTTCATATAGCACCTCGTTAATCGATTATAACAGAACCTGTTTTTGATTTTTGTTCGGGGGCGAGGCTGAAGGATTCGATATCGCCATAGACGGTAATTTTGGGGTGTTTGAGGACGGCTCGATACTGATAGCGTTTCCCGTGTTCGAGGGGCGTATCGAGTGGGATCTGGAATTCGCCGGTTTGGGATGTTTCGGTGAACCGGGAGAAGGGCCAGACGTCATCGTGGAGGTTTTCGGCGAAGCCGGCGTAAAGGCGGTATTCGAAGCCGACGGTGACTTTCCCGGCGGATCCGAGGTCGAGGATTTTGCCGCGGAGGGTGATTGTATTTGCCTCTTTGATTTCTTCGAGGGTTTCGACGGCGGGCATGGAATCGAGAGCGGGTTTGATGTGGGTGAGTTTCATGACGACGGGATTGGGCCATCGGCTGTTGTTGTAGAGTCTTTGGGCACGGACGACGGAGAGGTGCAGGCCGTCTTCTTTCTGCTCCCAGAGACAGCGGGGATCGTTGTTGTGACGGTATTCGATGTATTTGCTGTTCTGGCCGAGGACGGAAAGTTCAGAGCCGGGGGTGGCCTTGACGGAGCGGAGGATGAATTCCTTTCGTTCACCCCGGGTCCAGTCGGGGATTTTGGTGATGAAGACATAGACCGTGTCGGAATCTTTGGCTTTAACGAGCCAGAGGTTTTGTTCGCTGGAGATGATCCAGGGGCGGACGTTGTGGATTGCTTCGTGATTGACGAAGTGCCAGAGGGCGATTTCGCGGAGGCGGGCTTCCTGTTCGATGGGAAGGGCGCCGTCAGGTTTGGGGCCGACGTTGAGGAGGAGGGCGCCGCCTTTGGCGCGGGTTTCGATGAGAATTTCGATGAGACGGGTGCCGGATTTATAGTCGTCGTTGGTGGGTTTGTACTGCCACTGGTTGCCCATCGTGATGCAGGCTTCCCAGGGTTCGGCGGAGGCAAGACCGGGAAGTCTTTGTTCGGGAGTTTCGATGGCGCCTCGGGTGACGAGGAGGTCGGGCTGGATTTTCCAGCAGGTTTCTCGGGCGACGAAATTGCCGGGGCCGTCGAAGAAGATGACGTCGATTTTTCCGTAGTTGGTCATCAGTTCGGTGCACTGGGCCTGTACGAATTCGGCGTATTTTTTATTTTTCTCGGGGATGGTCAGGTAGGCGGGGCCTTCATCGAAGGCGCGGCGGGGCATAATTCCCTGATTTCGGACGAAAAGAGCATCTTCGGGGGAGTAGTAGATGCCGACGGCGAGGCCGACTTTTCGGACGGCGGCGACGTATTCAGCGAGGAGGTCTTTGCCATAGGGGGTGTTCATGATGTTGAAATCGGTGGTTTTGGTGTTCCACATGCAGAAGCCGGAGTGGTGCTTGGCGGTGAAGACGATGTATTTCATGCCGGCGAGCTTGGCGAGGATGGCAATTTCTTCGGGATCAAAGCGTTTGGGATTGAAGGTTTTTGGCAGTTCGCTGTAAAAGCGGTCGAGGTAGTCGTCGGAGGCGCCCATGACGGAGTGGCTGATGACAGAGCCAAGCTGGGAATCGACGCCGAAGTGGATGAACATGCCAAAGCCGGCATCCTGGAGCCATTCGAGGCGCTGGGGTTTGTTGGACAGGCCTTCGAGAGGATAATCGTAATCCTGAGGGAGGTTGGCGTAGTCGAGCCAGGGTTTGTCGGCGGGGGGCTGTGCCATGACGGAAAGGGGAAGCATGGACAACAAGACGCATAGTGCATTTATATGGGGTATCATACGGATGTCTCCGAAACTTTGTATAAAATTTCGCAGCGGTTTTACCTGACGCAATAACTTTAAAAGTATTTTACATTTTATGGGTATTGTATAAAATCGGGGGAGGCATTCCACAGAAAATTTCAATGCATGCAGGAGACATCTAATTCGATGAAACAGCTGAGCGGACGAGAAATCATGCAGGCGGTGATCAGCGGGGAGCGGGCGGAGCGGATTCCGGGGTGCGTGCGGCTGGATCCGTGGTACGCGGCGATGCGGAGCGAAGGGCGGATGCCGGCGGAACTTGCGGGGATGACGCTGGAGGAGGTGCAGGAGCATCTGGGATTTGTGCGGTCGGCTCGGAGGGGGAAGGTGTGCGAGATGGTTCTGGAGGGCGGAGTGGAGAAAGTTGTGCAGCAGGAGGGGGAGGAGATTATAACAGAGTGGCGAACGGAAAAGGGGACGCTTCGGCGACGGGAACGGTGGACTCAGGCGGACCAGCGGGCGGGGCTGCGGGCGCATGTAATGGAGTATCCCATACGGAGCAAGGACGATTACGGGGCGTACCTGGAGGTGATTCGGCATACGCGGTTTCGGCGTACGTATGAGGCATATCAGGCATATGACGCCGCGGTGGGGGAGGCGGGGCTGCCGATGGTGATTTTGGGGCCGGGACCGTTCCATGACTGGCTGATGAGCTGGGTGGGATATG
>CAZOTP010000256.1:3259-5084 GCA_964582655.1 uncultured Pirellulales bacterium
CGCACGGCGCCCGCGGATAGCTCGTGACGATGCTCCCGCCCCACCAGCCGGAGGGAACCGGGCCGGTCACGATCTTGCTGCCGTAGCCCGCCGCGCCGGACAGGTAGTGGTAGGTGTCGTTGTCGCAGGACAGCAGGTACCACGGACTGCGGCAGTTGTTCACCGCGAAGAACATCGAGGTGTTGAACCCGCCGGTGGTGAAGGTGCCGTCGAGCGTCATGATGTAGCCGTGGTTGAGGCCGGCGAACGTGTCGGTGTGATTGGGGAGGTGTTTGCGGAGGCGGAGCGTGTGTGGCGGGGGATGTGGAACATTGCAGCGGAATCGCCGGCGAAGCTGGTGATGCACGGAGTGAATTTTGATACGAGTACAACCACGCCGCCTTTGTTTCGGGAGTATTTTCTGCCTTACTACAAGCCGTTTATTGAGCAGATGCACCAGGCGGGAATCCAGGTGGCTTGCCATGCGGATGGGGATTCGTCGGGGCTGCTGGAGTTAATTCGCCGGGGGGGGTCGGTCGTGGCGGATTGGTGCGCGGGTGCGCCATTGGTAAGATGTCCGTTTGAGCCGGCGTTTCAGGCCTGGCAGGGGCAGATTACGATCTGGGGGGGAGTGCCTTCGAGTTTGATTGAACCGACAGTGCCTCTGGAGCAGTTGGAAAGGCATCTAGAAGAGATTTTTGCGGCGGGGCGCGAGGGGCGGTTTATCCTAGGCTTATCCGATCAGGCGCTGCCCAGTTCGAGCTGGGAGCATATCCAGGCGGTGTCGCGGGCGCGCAGGAAGCAGAACGGGATTGTGTGATTCGTCGGGTGGCTTCAGCGGGATTTTCGGCGGCGATAATCCCCTGGCACACGGCGACGGCGGAAGCGCCGGCGCGGATGGCAAGGGAAGCGTTTTCGGCGTTGATTCCACCGATGGCGACAATGGGACGGTCACAGATTGTTTTCACATTCTCAATCAGCGCCAAGCCTTTTGTTTCCACCTGCGGTTTTGTTTCAGAACCGAAAATGGAGCCGACGGCAATGTAATCGGCCCCTTCCATCAAAGCGGACCGGGCTTCTTCGATATTATGAGAGGTTTTGCCAACAATCATTTCGGGCGGCAGAAGGATTCTGGCGTGAGGAACAGAGAGGTCGTCCCGGCCAAGGTGGACGCCATCGGCCCCGGCGAGCGAGGCCAGGTCGCAGCGGTCATTCAAAAGGAATAAAGCACCGGCGTTGCGGCACATGGGGGCAAGGATTTTCGACAAATCAAGGATGTCCCGGTCGGATTTTGTTTTTTCCCGGAGCTGAATACAATCAGCGCCGGCGGCAAGGGCCTGACGGGCGGTTTCCAGCAGGGGGAGCTTGCACAGGGATTCCGTGAGCAGGACATAAAGCCGGACCTGCGGAAACCGAGACGGGCGGTTTGCCCGAAGGAGAAGCTGCTTTTCCAGTTCGTAGGCTTCGTAGCGAATGGATTCGATTTCTCGGGCGAAGGATTCCCGGATAAGTTTGCCGTATTCTTCGAGACAGCGGAGGGCTTCGGTGAGGCGTTTGGCGGCGGCGGTGACGACGGAGAGTTCGCCGGTGCGGCGGGATTCGGATTCGGTTGTAATGGCGGTGCCTACATCGCCTGGAGTGTCGCGTGAAATAAGAAGGCTGGAAGGGGGAAGCTGGGAGAAAGTCTGACAGAGCCGATGGCGGAGCAGCTTGCAATGTTCGGTCAGAGCGGCATGGTTAAGCCAGAATCTGGCGAACTCCTCCATAACCCGAAGGGCTTCCCGGGCACGGTTGAAGTTGGCATCCAGAATTCGATATGTCCTGTCCTGCATACGGGCACTATAAC
>CAZOTP010000257.1:0-5047 GCA_964582655.1 uncultured Pirellulales bacterium
GCGTGGCCCTGATCCCACCGTCCATCCTGCTTCTGCTCGGCAGGCGTACCCGCCCCCGCCGGCCAATACGTATAGATATTGTCCTTGTCAATTCCGACCGTGGGAGAATTGTGTTTTTTTACATGGGAATCCGTGAAAAGGACATTTTGAACTTCATAGTCATGATTCGGAGTATTTCCGGGACGTAAATTTCTGCCATAGTCGGACCAGCCCCCGGAACGATCCCGTAACGGCCCTTCCCCCGCTTCCTGATTCAGATTCACGGTCTCCGTATTGTACGCCGGGCTCTTGTCCGCCAGCACAACCAATTCTGGCGCGGAAGCGGAATGTAATACCGCCTTCCACGGATCATTGTAAGAGTAACTGTTGTTGTATCCCGTCTGAAAATCATTCACTTGCATCCAGCTTTGCGGTACGCTCCAGCCTTTTTCCAAAGCCGCTTTCACAGCCTCATCCATGGTCAATTCCACAGCGTTTTCATCGCTCTCACATCGAAACACGTCTGGTGTTATATACGCGTATTTCACCAGCAGAAAAAGACACCCCCCCACCGTGGGCTGACTCTCCCAGTCCCTGAAATTCGGATCAATCCATCGCGTATTTTCATTTTGTCCATATTTGTTATACAACCCCATCCCGAAATGCCCCTCGTTGTCTTTCCCCCACAAAACTGGATTGGATCCCATAAAATCATGCTGATACACCGCTAAGGCTTTCCCCAGCCCACTCAGATTCGCCGCACAATGGATTTGTAAGGCTAACTCCGTGCTTCGTTGCATTGCCGGAAACAAAATCGACACAAACATCACAACTAAGAAAACCACAAAAATCAATCCAATATAAGTCATCGATTTTTCTTGATACATAGGGGAACCTTTCTTCTATTCTTGTATTCGACAATTCTAAGATTTCTCAATTTCCAGCCGAGAAAAATCAGTCCTTCTTATCCTCAGACGGTCGGTCATCCTGTTTCTTCGGAGTTTGTGGAAAATCGGAAATCGTTCCTGAATTTGCCTGGATTCTGCATTCATACCAGAGCTCTTTGGCCGCGATGTCTCCAAGTACCGAACCCGTTGGCACACCAAAAAATACACAAATGATTCCTATTACACCAATCCAAGCAAAAAGCCCGTCCCCAATCTCTTCTGCAGGCATTTTCATACTCAATAACAATCCCAGGCTCAGATGCAGCAGATACGTGCAGACAATCCCCGCCAGAACGCCAAAGTAAACTGCCAACGTCATAAACCTCGACACCGAAATATCCTTTATTAAATAGTTTGCCATGATCCGCATAAATCCGATCCCGACAATCAGCCCCCAGAATCCGCCGGCCAAAATTCCCCAGGAAACGGGCCCCTTTAAAACTTCCCCGATGCCAGAAATTCCTTTGACATTGACGGAAGATCCATACATGGTTCCCGCCAGGTATCCAAACATCGCTCCAATGGCAGCGGAGCTTCCGCAGACATGAAGAGTACACCGGAAAAGTCGTTTCTTATCAATGGAAATCATGGTATCAAAGCCTCCGCAGACGCTGGAAGATTGTCCTCCTTACATCGCGCTTTCACCAGCGCCCCTCCCAGAAGTCCCAGCAGGCACCCGGCGTAGATTCCGAACCCCGCCCCGCCCAGAAGAGGCAGAGGCGACGGTTCTTCGTAATGAATCATCAGAATCGCGTGCGTAACCGAGGAGCACAGAACGCCGGCCGCCGCGCCGAGGATCACCGCATAAGGAATACCCGCAGACGGATTGACCTGGGATGTCATTTCGTTAATCCTCGTTCCGGAACCGATTTTCTTTCCTGCAACATACCCGTAAGAATGAGAAAGTCAATATGGGAAGTGGATGCGGAAAACAATAAACCGTGTTTCCCGGCGGGCGGAAAACACGGTTTATTTTATTAATGAAGGAGGAGGGACTCGAACCCTCGACCCACGGCTTAAAAGGCCGTTGCTCTACCGACTGAGCTACTCCTCCAGTCGTTTCGAAGCCCTACTTTTTACTCAAACTGCCGGTAAAAGTAAACCAGATTTTTCAACTTTACCTAAATCGCTATTTCAAAAGAAGTTATGCATTTCTCCCGGATCAAAAACCCTATCCTTTCCCCCGCCAGTCCCCACCCAGGAATCGCTCCGCCTAATGCCGCCGCCAGCCAAGGTAGCCGCGCCAGGCAAAATCATGAGCGAGAATTGCGGGTTAGCCGCAGTTTTGTCCCGCTGCCCAGCCGCTGGACCATGCCCACTGCAGATTATACCCACCCAGTTCCCCCGTAACATCCATCACCTCCCCGATGCAATACAATCCCGGCGCCGACTTGGCCTCCATGGTCTTGGAGGAAAGCTCCGCGGTATCCACCCCGCCCCGCGTCGCCTCCGCCTTGCGATACCCCTCCGTGCCCGCCGGCACAAATCGCCAATTCTGAATGCTCTCCGCCGCCCGGGCCAGTTCCTCCCGCGTCAACTGCGCCAAAGGCGTATCCGAACAATACCTCTCCGCCCAGACCTGCGCCATCCGCCGGGGAATATACAATCCCAGCCATCCTTTCACATCGCCTGAGCCTTTCTCCCGCTTCTGTTTTTCCAGCAATTCCCGCACATTCCGCCCCGGCAGCCAGTTCACTTGAATTTCCTCTCCCCCCTGCCAGTGCACCGACGCCTGCAAAATCGCAGGCCCGCTCAACCCCTCATGCGTAAACAAAACATTTTCGCAAAAACGCTTCGATCCGCAGCTCACCTCCGCTTCCAGCGCGATCCCCGTCAAGTCCCCCATCCATTTCCGGTCCTCCGGACCGTACCGAAGCCCGACCAGCGCCGGCTCGCACGCCGTCACCCGCAGGCCAAACTGCCGGGCGATCCGATGCCCCCAGGCGCTCGCCCCCGCCTGCGGATACGAAAGCCCGCCCGTCGCGATGACAAGCGATCCGCCGCGAAAGTCCCCCCGCGAAGTATGCAGAATAAATGTCTCCTGTTTTTCAACGGATTCCACCGCACAATCCAGCACAAACTCCGCGCCGCGCCGCGTACAGTCCTCCGCCAACGCCTTCACCAGCGATTTGGCGGGACTCAAAAGAAACAGCCTGCCCAGCTCCCGCTCCTCCCATGCCAGGCCGTACCCCTCCGCCAACGAGATTGCATCCCGGCTGCCGAACCGCGCCAGCGCGGATTTGCAGAAATGCGGATTTCCCGTCCGGTAATGTTCCGCGCGGCAATCGCGATTCGTAAAATTGCAATACCCCCCGCCCGAAAGCAGAATCTTCGTGCCCGCCTGTTTGGCATGGTCCAGCACGATCACCCGCCGGCCCCGACCCGCCGCCTCCCGCGCGCACATCAGCCCGGCCGCACCCGCGCCGACAATCAAAACATCCGCTTCCTTCATGCGATTACCAGTTGTCCGTCCGGAAGGGGCTGGCGGGCAATCCCGCTCCATTCATCAAATTCGGCTGCGCCAGCTCATCCCAGGCGAAACGCACCGCGACCGGCTCTTTCACCGACAGGCTCCTCACCACCACGGTATTCGTCCGTGCGTCCACCATCGCCTCCGCCTTGACAAACCGCCGGTCTTGTCCGGCAATCTCAAACCAGCTCAATTCCTTTCCATCGCGGCTGGCCAAACCCTCCGCGTAATCGAAAAACACCCGAACCGCATCCCCTTCCACCTTCATCTCTTTATACAGAGGCCCCGAATACACGATATCTTTTATGCCGTACGTCTTCGCCAGCGCCCACAGCGCAAGCCGCTCCCCCACATCCTTCTTGTTCGCCGGATGAATATCCTGCAGATTGTCCACCAGGTCCGCCGTCACCGCCATCCCCGTATTCGGAATTGCCAGCGCCGCCGTTTGCGCCTCCCAGATGCGGGGCAGTTCCTCGGTCTTTCCTTTGAAATACTTGGAATAATCAAACGGCGCAAGCTGCACATAATAAAATGGAAAATCCCCCTGTCCCCACACCGTCCGCCAGCCCCCGATCAGCGCCTTCATCTTTTCCCTGTAAAGCATCCGATCTTTCTTGATGCAGTTCGACTCCCCCTGATACCAGATCGCCCCGCGAATCGCAAACGGCACGAGCGGGTGAATCATCCCGTTATACAACGCAACGGGGTCTCCGGATCCCGCCAGCGGATGCGAAGGCCACGCCGGAGGCCACGGTATTTCCGCCCCTTCGTTCACCGCCGCCTGCGCTTTGGGAAGCCACTCCGAATACATTGCCAGCGCCTGTTCCATCTCCTTTCGCTTGTCATCCGGGCCTTTGCGAATCATCTCCGCCAGATCCTTCAGCGCCTCCACCTGTTCGAACCCTACTTTGGGCGTCCATGGCTCGATCATCGTTCCGCCCCAGCTCGAATCGATCAATCCGACGGGCACTTCGAGTTTTTTATGGAGGCTCCGACCGAAATAATAGCCCGTCGCCGAAAAGCCCCCCCAGCCGTTCTTCCGGATGTTCCGCGATATGCAGTATCGCCACTGGCAATCCGGAAAATCCTTCTCCGGCTGCCCGGAGCTGCGGTGCTCCTTCACATGAAACAGCCGCATCTCCGGATAATCCGCCTCCGCCGCCTCCGCCTTCCCGTCCCTGACCATCTCAATCCCCATCTCCATGTTCGACTGCCCCGAACACAGCCACACCTCTCCGATCAAGACATCCTCCAGCTCAATGGTATTCTTCCCGGCGATGGTAATCCGGTAAGGCCCTTTGTCCGTCAGCGCAGGCATCCGCACCATCCACTTCCCATTTGTATCCACGTCCGCGGACTTCGTCACCCCCGCCATTGTAACGCTGACCTTCTCCCCGGCTTCGCCCCCCCCCCATACCGGCAACTCCATTCCCCGCTGCATCACCATGTGGGATCCGAAAATCGTCGGCACCTCCACGGCCAGTCCGGCCCGCGAAGCGAACGTAAAACAGGAAAAAATAACAATACACATCCTCCAGGACAGAACCTTTTTCAAATACGGCAACATGGGAATTCTCCTAATCAATCGTTATAGGCAGCATGGTCACACTCTATTCCATAGTGCTTTGTATTCTTACAAAACGTTTCTATT
>CAZOTP010000258.1:0-4372 GCA_964582655.1 uncultured Pirellulales bacterium
CTGTCGGCCTTTTCCGACTCTCCGCATACAACCCTCACTCCCAGGATAAAGCCCCCCGCATCTTTGTTTCAAATCCATAGCCCCTGAAACCGCATCCGATCCGCGCAAACCCCGCCGTTTGTATAATTTGTGGAATCACTGCGGTTCTATGATGGTTACGTTTTTTCTTCGATGAGCGGGTGACAGGACCAGAGACTTGAGTTTTCCATCCCGCAGAACCCCCTCCACAGTAGTTTGATGGGAAGCGTGCAGCTTGAAATCCATATCCCAGGGCCTCGGCCAGGCCGGCAGCAACAGAATCCGATCCCCATCCGTCTGCAGCAGCATTCGCTGCAGCGCAATCATCGCGACGCCCCCGTTATCCTGGTCGGGAATCCAGTCATAATTGGGCCCCCAGAACGCCGGAAATCGGCTTTTCGAGTGTTTCATAATAGTAAAGTTTGTTTCCACCATATAAGCGGCATCGTAACTCAGTCCCAAACAAGCCGCCATGATCGCGTCCTGCACCCATCCTCCGGTTTCCCTTCGACCCTCCCGTCGTCTGTACGTTTCATAAGCGACAGGAAAATCCTTCCGTCCGATCCTATATAACCGATAAGGAAACACCGCATACAGTTCCGGCGTTTCCCCGTTATTCTTCGTTGCGAATCGTTCTGCAGGCAAAAGAAATGTACTCTCTCCTTCTGTCTTCACCGGAATCGCAGGCAGATCAGCGAGCATTTTACCCCATCGTTCTCGTTGTTCGTCCAACAGAACTTCCTTCGGCAAATCCAGCAGAGAGCGAAGCACCTGTCGAAGCCCCGCAATGTCGGGCAGCGGATTGGTGCAGTCCCACCAGGCTTCCAGCGAATGCACCGGCTGCATATGAATCTTACCCTGGTCGTTTCGGGGCCAGTGCACTTCGTAAAATGTGAGAATCTCCGTCGCCAGGGGTAAAAGTGTTTCGCGTAAAAACGCCTCATCCCGCGTCATATGATAATAATCGATCATCATCCAGGCCAGTTCCACCCCTCCCTGCCAGTAGTACCGGATGTACGGGCTTTTCGGATCCGGCCCCGGATGCCCCCAGCCGTAGTCATGATTGTTGGCGGTGCCCCAGAAGTACATCGTTTCCGGAAAAAACGCCCCATCATGGCGGTAATACCGTTTGGTGATCTCCTTGGCCATCGGCAGAGCGTTCATATACATCCGAAACAAAGGCTTCATCAAATCAAAATCGCCCGCCGCCGGCATTGACCAGTACGTTAGCCGGGTGTTTTGCCACCAGTAGTTTTCTCCCCATTGACGATAATCCGGATCGAACGTTTCCCCCGACTTTTCCTGCCAGTCCGTCTGGTTCCCATCCACGGTAAAAATCGAGCCGTTGAACTTGATCGGAAAAGCCCCCCGGCCCCCGCAGGCATTAATCCATCGCTGCAGAGCATATCCCTGATTAATCGCCGACAGGCGAGGCTGTAAATCCTCCCGCTCGGAAGAGAGCCAGATCCAGCTTCGGTTCCAAAACTCCTCCCACCATTGCCGGTGTTCCCGCCGAGCCGTTTCGATATCGGTTTTATGGACCTCCTTTACTTGGGATTGCAATCGCTCCAGCCATTCCTTCTCCGAATCCGTCTGGGCACAGAGCGGAAAAACGGAAATCCGGTAGCGTTTCCCCGCCGTTGTCGATGCTAAGGTTTGGTCATTTATCGCCGATAGATTCTCTCCCTGTACGCAGCCCCCAAACGTCCGGCGGATCAGCGGATCGGGATACCGCGGCAGCAATTCTCCCAGATGCTGATTCTGCAGGATAACGCCATAGCAGGATGTTCGATTTCGATGGTGCCAGATAAGCCGATTCCCCCCCGCCAGCAGCACGGTATCCGGATACACAAGAACCGGCCAGGCCTGGCGATCGCCCAGAATCGCCCAGGCGCTGTTCGCCTCCAGCGAATCCTGTGCGATTTCGCGCTTCGCCGTCCGCCAGAGTTCCAGCTTCGCTTGCACCTCGAATTCCCGCGGCCCCTCCGCCTCCACCTGAATCACCGGCCGGTTCGCGTCCACCCACACCCGCAAGGTCACGGCTTCTTCAGGCACACCGGCTTCGATCACAATTTCTCCCTCGCGGAGTCGAAGTTCCTGTCTAAACGGATGCCCATCCGCAAACGGATTGGGGGTAAGTGTGATACGCACCCGCCCCAGTTTCAGGAGCCTTCCATTTTCGCTCCAACTGTCGGTCTTGGAAATATAAAACAGCAAATCCCCGGACGCTTCACACCACACATTGGCGCCAATGTCTCCGTTTCCGATGGGCATGGATCCCGAGGAACCGCTGCTCGGACTGGTCCAGACAACATGGCAGGACGATAAATAGACACTGTTCGTCTCGGGCAAATCCATCCCTGACATAGGCCCGCCGTCCAGCACACAAAACAAGGCCATCAATAACCATCGTCTGGATGGTATCATTTGGACTTCCTTTCTAATAAATGATCGTTCGAATCAGAAACGATCAGTAAAAATCGCCCGATCCCGCCGTCATAAGACAACATTCTTTCAGTAAAGTATTCCAGATAAACATAACAAAGTATCTTCCATAGGAAATCTTAGAATTGGGAATCAAAATATATTTGCATTGGGCACGATTTCAAAGCGTTCTGTATCACAAGATCGTCAAATATATTTTATTGTTTCCAGTAGTAGAGGCCGTGAATATCGACGGCCGAAATAACTTCCCAAAATCCGTCACGGTTAAAATCGACGGGGACAGCCATGTAGTAATGCCCCCACGGGCCGCACCCAAATTCTTCGAGATAGAAATCCACGGGGGGAGGCTCAAGAAGGATCTGCTCCGGCAGATATTCGACAATCCGAGTATTGTTTTGAATGCCAAGATTTTTGAAATAGCGAAGATGGCGTATGCCTTCAAACTTGGGGGGAGAACAAAGAATGTCGGGTTTGCTATCATGGTTCCAGTCGCAGACGACGAGTTTGGCTCGGCCTGTGCTTCGATAGCCTTTGGAAAGGGTGAAGGTATTTCCGCTGCCGTCGGTAATTTCCTGGGGGGCAGCAAGAGCAAGCCGTCCATTCGGCTCACGATAACGGGGCCACCAGCATAAGTGTCTGTCCGGATTCATCCCGACCAGATCGGGAAGCGTATCGTTGTTCATATCGCCGATACCGGGTTTGGTTCGCCAGGCAACTTTAACAGGCGAAGTTTCGTTATTATTGATCAACAGAGGACCGCGGAGCGTTAACTGGGGATTCGTCGCAGATCCGACGTTTTCGTACCAGGTGTAGGTTTCCTCGATCGATCCGCAGATCAGATCGAGATCGCCATCGAGATTCCAGTCGCCGGCTGTGGGAGTGGTGTACCCCCACATGGATTCGGCGGGTCCATGCAAACCCTGAAATTTCCAGAGTCGAATGGAATTGCCGTCCGCGACAAGTTTTTGGGGGAGGTCCCATCGGCCAAAGTCACCTGTGGGATGGAGATTTTTGAGCCACCAGATCCAGCCGGCATCACAGCCAACCAGCAGATCTGTTTTTCCGTCACCGTCCCAGTCGGCAGCGTCGGGAATAGGAAAATCTCCTTCTGTCGGAGTGCATTAATTCTCTGCCTGCGCGATGATCTTATCTTTACGGACAAGTGATACATCCTTGAAACAAAAACGCTCCATCCTCTATCCTCAACAAACAAATTCCTTCGGATTTCTTCATTTCTTATCCTTCTTCTCCGGATGTATGTTCGGATCCACCCGCTGGTCCGGAAGCTCTTCCTTCCGATGGGCCTCCCTCGCCTTGCGAATCAGTTCCGCCAGCACCTCCGCCTTCATCTCCGTACGGGGATTAAATTCCTCCCCCGCCGCGTAATTCTGCAAAAGCGCCCGCAGATACTCCGCCGCCGGCTCCGCCGCCCAGACATTCACCGAACAGACCAGCAGTTTTCCCTTCCCCACCCGAACTTCGAAAATCGCCCCCTGCTTTTTCACGTTCTTGTACGAACTGGCCACCTCCAGAATCGGATCGAATGGCACATCCAGATCGTTGAAGATCACCGCGCTCGACCGGTCCTTCATATCCATCATCCCGAAAAACTGCCACGAACAGTACCCGTCATGCGGAAACCGGTCCATCAGCGGATGCTTGTGGATTACCGTCGCGAAATTATGAAAGGGCCTGCCCGCCTTGCCCTGCTTCAACTCCAGGGGTCTTGTCTCGAACGGCTTTGACCCCATCAGGATCACGCTCGCCCCGCGGACCAGCTTCTCCAGCGTATCCGGCTTCAGTTCATGCGCCAAAATCACATCCGACGCCTTCACCGGATTCTCCGGCGGGAAAATCCAGTATTCCCAGTCGTTCTTAATTTTCCGCACCGGCGTTGTCAATTCCACCT
>CAZOTP010000258.1:4382-5034 GCA_964582655.1 uncultured Pirellulales bacterium
GCGACTTCACATCCGGACACAAAAATCCGATCTGCCCGATCACCGCGATCTCCCCCGTGGGCACCGAAGGTACGGAAAATTCCCCCCGCTTGTCCACGCTCCCGTCCGTCGAACGAAACCGCCATGACACCGCGCCCTTCTCCAACGCTTCCGGCGCATACCACGATGTTAAAATCCTCCGGAAAAACGGATCTTTCGCATACAAATTCCGCTGCCGCTGCTCACTCACCATCAAAATGCTCTCCCCGTTGAATTTCAAAACCTCTTCCTTCGTCTGCCCCGCCTTGAAATCCCCGAACTCATCCAGCAGTCCGCATTCATACCCCGCCCGGTGCCACAACGAATCGATCACCCCCAGAAGATTGTATCCGGCCAGCGTCCTGCACTGCCGCGCCATCTCCGTCACATCCTTGATCATCAACTGCTGCAGGATCGCCGAATGGCGAAAATAAATCCGCCACCGGTCGTACGTCCCCCACTTCTCCATCTGCTCCCGCGCCGCCTGGTAAAGACGGTTCCCGATTCGCGTCCCCTCGTACTTCTTCTCCAGGTCGAAATTCAGCAGCGCCCCCAGAATCCCCATCTCGTGGCTCAGCGCCGGTCCCGGATACAGCTTCGTCCGGTAATCGATCCACCCCTGTTCGGCCCCCTC
>CAZOTP010000259.1:0-5025 GCA_964582655.1 uncultured Pirellulales bacterium
GATCGGGAAGGGCATCGCGCTGGAACTGGCAGGATTGGGATATGATATTCTGATTTGTTATTTTGATTTTGTCGAAGGGCGACCCGATGATTCCGTGGCTCAGAAAACACGGGACGAACTGCGGACAAAAGGGATTGCCTGTGAAATCGTTCGTGCGGATGTCAGTCGCGCCGAAGATCGCAAGCGTCTGGTGGATCTGGCAAAAAACGAATTTTCTCGCTGCGATCTGCTGGTCAATAACGCCGGGGTAGCGCCGCTGAAACGGGTGGATCTGCTTGAGGCGACGGAAGAAAGTTTTGACCGTGTGCTGCATATAAATCTTAAAGGTCCGTATTTTCTGACCCAGCAGATTGCCCTCTGGATGATTGAGCAGAAACAATTCCACCCGCATAGACAGTTTCGTATCGTGAATATCAGTTCCATTTCATCGTTCACCAGCAGTCCGTCACGGGGGGAGTATTGCATCAGCAAAGCGGGGATCAGCATGATGACCAGACTGTACGCCGATCGCCTGGCGGAATTCGGTATTGGTGTGTTTGAAATTCAGCCGGGCATCATCCACACAGATATGACTGCCGCAGTGAAGGAAAAATACGACACGCTCATTACCGGCGGCTTGCTGCTGACTCCTCGCTGGGGCTTGCCCGACGATATCGGCCGGGCCGTAGGCGCAATCGCCGAGGGGAGGCTCGATTATTCCACCGGCCAGGTGATACATGTCGATGGTGGTTTTCATCTCAGGCGATTATGAAAGGCAATTCTATGGCGATTCAAGACATAATTCAGAGTCTCATTCGGGACGGATTTATCCTGGTGTTCAATCAGGACAAACTCGATGTGGTCAAAACAGCGGAGGCTTTGATGAAAGCGGGCATTTCAAACATGGAAATTACCTGCCGGATTCAAAAGCCGCTCGAAAAAATGGCTCGTTTGAAAAAGGAACTCCCCGGATTCTGCATGGGCGCCGCCAGCCTGCTGGATTACGAATATGCCCTGGATTGCTACAACTGGACGCACAGTGATGACCCTCTGCCCGGCGTGATCGAGGCGGCGGAGGCAGGTGCGGATTATCTGGTATCCGCAGTGAACTTCCGGGATGAAACGTATCAGGAGTTTGCCGGCAAAATCGCCATGATTCCCGGCTGCGGAACCGCCAGCGAAATGCTGGGGCAATTTGATCGGGGCGCAAATTTCTGCAAACTCTTTCCCGCTCAGCAGCTCGGCGGCCCGGAATTTATCAAGGCGGTCGATCCGGCGATTCACAAGATGATTTCCGTCGTTCCCACTGGTGGCACGAATTCTCAGAATATCCCCGATTATATTTCCGCCGGCGTACTGGTGCTGGGCGGGTCGTTCAGCATGTTGGAAAAAACCGTGTTGAAGCAGGTTATCGAGAACCAGGATTACTCCCTTCTGGCAGAGCAGTTGAAAGCTGTAAAACAACAGATTGACGAGTGCCGTTCCAAGGTATGGCCGGGGCTGGATTTTGCCAAAGCGGATGTCAAGGAAATCAGCCGGGTGACCGGTCGGCAATTCAATCTGGATTGATACACCATGCGAACGCGGCAAATCGGACAGCAGAAAATAACGGAGTATTTTTATTCAACCATAATCGTGGGCGCAGGAGCGGCTGGGATGAACTGCGCTAAAAAACTCTATGAATACATGCGCCAGAACGGAGAGAAAGATCCGCAGAAACGAATCGCCGTGGTGACAGCAGGCGTGGGATTGGGAGCTTCACGGATGAGCGGTTCGGATAAACAGACTTATTATAAAATGGGAACCAGCCCGGATGTCGCCGACAGTGCGGAAGAATTTGCCAAAAACCTCACCGCAGCCGGATGCTGCCATGCCGACTTGGCTATGGCCGAGGCAATCGGCTCCCTGCGAGGCTTTTACAACCTTGTCGAAGCTGGCGTCCCCTTTCCCCATGATCCCATGGGCGTCTATGTAGGATACAAAACCGATCACGATCCCTACGAACGGGCAACCTCAGCCGGCCCCAAAACCAGCCGCTACATGAGTGAATGCCTCGAACGGATTGTTCGCGGTTACGGGATCGAAATGTTCGACCGGAAGGAAGTTGTGGAACTGCTCACGGTGGGGGAGTACCCTGATAAGCGAATCGTCGGAGTGGTTACCGCCGACCGGGGGGAACTGGATGGCGATATTCCCGGAATTCATGTGTTCTACGCACGGACCTTCGTCCTGGCGGCGGGGGGGCCGGGAGCCATGTACCAGACCAGCGTATATCCCCTCGGACAAACCGGAATCCACGGCGTCGCGTTAAAAGCCGGGCTGGATGCCGAAAACCTCACCGAATCCCAGTTCGGACTGGCAAGCACAAAATTTCGCTGGAATGTATCCGGCACCTATATGCAGGCAATTCCTAGGATTTTCAGCACAAACGCCGATGGAACCGAGGAACGCGAATTTCTGGCGGATATTTTCCCCGCCATGAGCCGGATGGCCACCTGCATCTTCCTGAAAGGCTACCAGTGGCCCTTCGATCCGCAGCGCATCGAAAAATTCCAGTCGTCCCTGATTGATGTGCTGGTCTTTCAGGAAAATCAGAAAAGCCGGCGGGTCTTCATGGATTTTCAGCGAAATCCGATCGGGAATCCGGACATGTCCGCCTTTTGCCTGGACGATCTGGAACCCGAGGCGCTCCACTATCTCCAGGCAACGGGTGCAATGCAGAGTTTGCCCATAGAACGGCTGGCGCACATGAATTCACCGGCTATCGAAATCTACCAGGAAAATGGGATCGATTTATATTCCGAGCCGCTGGAAATTTCCGTCTGCGCCCAGCATTGCAACGGCGGATTTGCCGTGGACCGCTGGTGGCAGAGCAGCATCCCCGGAACTTTTGTCATCGGCGAAATGGCCGGCACCCATGGCGTAAAACGCCCCGGCGGATCCGCTCTCAATGCAGGACAGGTCGGCGCGCAGCGGGCCGCCGAATATATCGCGCAAATGTATGGCGGCCAGATCGCCGATGAGCAGCGGGCCATCCTGTCGGAGGAACAATTGTCAGCTACTCTGACGCGGCTGCAATCGATGAACTCCAAAAACGTCAGGAAACCGGAAGATGTCATGGAACAGATCCAGCATCGCATGACGGCATTTGGAGGCCATGTCCGGGAATTACACAGCGCCGAGCAGGCCCTTCACGAAGCGGTAGATCTGGTTCATCGTCTGGAAAACGAAGGATTTTGCATACAGTCCCCCAATGACTGGATATCCGCTATTCAGGCGGAGCATCTGGCCCTGATGAGTGTCGCCACCCTCAAGTCAATTGTCGAACTGCTCCGCGCCGGCAGCGGATCAAGAGGGTCTCACCTAGTTCTAAGCGAGGACGGACAGGAAATTCATCCCCAAATTAAAAATCCCGCCAATGGCAGACCCCTCCGCTGCAAACCGGAAAATAACACATTGCGAAACCAGATTTTGCGCATCGGATATGCCCCGGATCAGCCTGATCTGATGTGGCATTCCTTTGTTCCGCCTCGAAATTCCCCCAAAGACCGAAAAGCCTTTGAAGTTACCTGGGCCGACTTCCGCCGCCATAAAGTCTATTATTAGTATTGCTAAATCCAAGAGAGGGGGATTTTTTCATGGACGACACGAAACCATTCCTTCATAATACTACGTTTGATATGTTCGTCAATATGGAATGCAACCATTTGCGGTATAAGATGTTATGTGATTTCATGGAGTGATGACGGCAATGGCAAAAAAAGCATCGAGGACGTTAGGAACATGGATTGTTCTTGTGTACTTCCTGGTTTTTACCCTGAATACCGTCCCGATGTACGCCCAAAGCGATGAATCGGAAGGTATCAACGAGGACGCTATGGAGGAGGAAGCGGAACTCGAAAGCATCGGACTAACGGAAAATGAATTTAATGCCAAAGTGTATAGCCTCGCCGTTTCCAATACTCATTTGATCGCCGGGGGGCGGTTCACACGGGTGGGGGATGTGGCTGCCAGGCATATTGCCCGCTGGGATGGCAATATCTGGGAGCCTCTCGGGAAGGGATTGAACGACGATGTCATATCCGTTGCCGCCTGGGATAATCAGATTGCCGCCGCCGGAAGCTTTACCAAGGCGGGGGAGGTCCACGCCAAATATCTCGCTCTCTGGGATGGAACCGGCTGGCAATCTCTGGATGACGGCGTCAATCGCGCTGCTACCGTTTTGACCGTTTACAATCAGGAATTCATCGCCGCTGGCGATTTTACACGTGCCAATGGAGTCCGCACCAAATATGTGGCGCGGTGGGATGGCTCTTCCTGGCAGCCCTTTGGGATTGGCATGAATAATTTCATCTCCGCTCTGACCGAATACAACGGTATGCTGATTGTGGGGGGGGGATTCACCAAAGCCGATGGCAATTCCGCCAAAAAAATCGCCGCCTGGGATGGCACAGCATGGCAACCCTTCGGTTTCGGCTTGAGCCGCACCGTTCATGCTCTGACTGTCTACAACAACGAACTGATTGCCGGTGGCACCTTCACCCGCTCCAGCGGCGAAACGGTCAAACATATTGGCCGATGGGACGGAACCCAATGGCAGAAGCTCGATAAAGGCGTAAACGGCGTCGTTTATGCGTTATGTGAGTATAATGGCGAGTTAATTGCCGCAGGAAGTTTCACCAGAGCCAGCGGCGAAAAGGCCAAACGCATTGCCCGATGGAACGGCGTCGAATGGCAGTCCGTGGGAGAAAAAGGATTCAACGGACCCGTTTATGCGCTGGCCGTGTTTCAGGGCCGTCTGGTAGCAGCCGGTAAATTCACCAAAGTCGATGATTTATCTGTTAAAAATATTGCCTGGTGGGACGGTGTATCCTGGGATGGCCAGTGAAAAATATATCCCCCTCCATAGACTGCATCCCTAAAAATCCTATCGATTCCAAGCATTTCTCCCGTAATAACGCACTGTGAACTGGAAGAACCCCGACTGTAAATGTGGCTTACCTGTCGTTTTTCCCTTTCATCGGCGCAATGGATCCTTGGATCGAT
>CAZOTP010000260.1:0-5004 GCA_964582655.1 uncultured Pirellulales bacterium
TACACTGACCTTGCCTTCCGGTCCGAATGGTTTTGTTTCTGCGGAAACAACGCCGCCAGTAAGATCGGTTGGCTTTTTTATTTGCGTCTCATCCACGATACGCAACGGCGTTTGTGTATCGTTTTTGGCGTTTGGTGATACGCTAGGCGATATCGAGGCTTCTTGCTTTGGCTTCGCATCCCCCACCGGGTCTTTCAATCCCCGCCGAGTCAGTTCGGTTTTCGCCGGTTCCACGGTCGGAAACCGCTTCCGTGCTGCAATCACCTGCTCATCGGTGAAATCTTCCATCCCGGTCGGTTCATTGATCGCTTCTGCGCCGGAGCGATCTTCATACGGGGTCCCGCCTTTTTGCACCGTCGGCGGGGCCTGGCTGCCCGAAGGCGCCGTGGTTTCCGCTTGCTTGGGGGGTACAGAGGGTTCTTTTGATTCTGGGGCATTCTGGGGAGATTTTCGGCCCATTGCATCCGATGCCATCCCCACCGCCACATTCGTCGCTCCGGGAACCGCCAATACCCCCGCTTCCACCATGAGTTCATCGGCGCTGGGGACCGATGCAACCAGCCGGTCCATAATATCCCCGGCGGTATATCCGGTCTTTCCGGTCCCAAAGTCCTCCACTCCGGTCACGGCCCGCATCAGAGAACCCAGCCGTTCTTCTCCCATTTCCTCCAGAAACCCGTTCCAGCCCGCCCGCGTTGCAATCCGTTGGATCGGTTCACTGGGATGGAGTTTGGTAAACGCGGCGGTAATCCCCTGCGCCAGTCGTTTCGGCAGCAGTTTCTTCCCCGCTTTGCCAATCGCCGCCCCGGATTCTTCGGAGAGGTTTTCGATCAGTGTATCCCCGAATCCCTTCCAGAGTGCCGTAAAGGGTTTCTCGCCTTCTTTGGCCAGCAGCTCCCCCTTGTCTGTGATCTCCATTTCCTTGGGGATCATCCGTTCGAGGGTATTCTCTCCGACCCGGTGCGGCATCATCGCCGTGCGCACCACGCCGCCAGCAACCCATCGGGCTGTCTTGGTCGCCAGTTTCCCAATGCCCTTTCCCGCCGCCCGCCCGATCAGCTTCTGGACAACTTTCGTAACCGCCTTTTCTGCGATCTTCTTGCCTCCGCCGGTTAACATAAATTCCGCCATGAACGAAGGCATCGCCGCCACCCCCTGGGCCACCGCCCCGCCCATATTTCTCCCGCGTACTTCTTCTTCGGCCTTCTGGAGAAGGTAACTGCCTACCAGGTCCAGATCCTTCTCCCTGACTTTCTCCGCCTCCTTCGGAGTATTATCCTTCATAGCATAGGGCATCTGGAACCCGGCGCCGGGCGACACCACGTCCATCGGGCTGAAGGTCCTTTTGTAGTCGTTGGATTTTAACCGATTGACGGCCTGGAGAAGCTCTCCGCTCTTGACCATAGCCTCCGGGCTGAATGGCAGCGCTTCCGTCCAATCCTGCTTTTCGGCCAGTTGTTCGACCGGTCCGATCTCCCCTTTCGTCAGCCATGCTTTCACGCGATCTGGATATTGCCGAGCAATCTGCTTGACCGTATCACTCAAAGGTTGAGGAGGTCCGTTTACCCGTGCGTTGTGTGTAATGGTCCGCAGGGAGTTTTCCGGGCTGATAGGGATCGGAACATGGATCGGTTTGAAGTCGTCAGGATTGGATGTAAACCAGTCGCTGGTTTGAGAATCCACCCACAGGCCCGTGTCCGGCTGCTGCTGATACCGTCCAGATATAACCGGAGGTTGTGCAACGGTTTGTACCGGCGGTGCGGACGGTACGGGAGCGACGGGAGGCTGCTGCGGCTGGATGTACGGTCCGTGGAACGGCGGGGCCTGCATGTCCGGCGTTGCCTGGGGAATGGGTTCCGGCGTTGCCGGAGGTCCCGTATAGGCGGTCGGTTCGACCGGCGGTGCGGGCATGACCGGCTCAACTGCCGGGTTCTGGTGTTCCTGGATTACATCGGCAAAGGTCCTTGGCCGGGGCGGTTCCGAACGCATCCCGCCGCGTTCCCGAATCAGGTCGGCAAATGTTTGGGGCATGGTGTCCTCACTGCGGATTTCGGATCATCGACATATACCAATTGTACACCGCTTCGATTTCCGGCGGTGTCAGACCGGTGGTTTCGACGGCACCCGGATTATCTGGATTGGCCCGTAAGGCATCCATCGCCCGCTGCATGGCGGGGGAGGGATAATCCGGAAGGGCGCTCTGTGCTGACGGCATCCCCAGATTCGGAATCAGTTCCGCCGGACTCCTTCCTGCTCCAATGGCCATCGGAGACGGCCTTCCGGTCCGCTTTCGGATCTCCGCCGTATAACCTGCATCGTCCTGCAATTCATTGGGTCCCAGGACCCCCATATCCATCGCTGCGTTATCGAGTTCCCGGTAGGCTTTGATGAGTTTCTTCTCATCGTCCCCGGCAATTTGCCGGGCCAGTCCATCCCGGTATGCGAAATACTTCCCTCTGGCAAAGGTAGTGGGGTCCTGCAACGGGTTCCCATGGTTGTCCCTTGGCGCGTTTTTCAGCAGCTCCTTGATGTATCCCGTAGCGCGTGCCTTGCCGGTCTGGATGTTTTCCGCAAACTCATCCTCGTCTGCCTTCAGAGCGTAGGCTTCGACCTGCGGGGCGATTTCGGATTTGTACCGCTCCGGCCCGAACCGAATGCCGCCGATCCGTTGGGCTGCCTGCGGATTTACCGATGCGAGAACCCCCAGATTCTTGATGAACGCATCATCCGCCTTCTGCTGGTCGATCCGGTTCTTTTCCTCATAGTATTTCTTGATGTCGTTGTTTCGCTGCTGGTCTAAGAGGTACTGGTCGGCCTCACGCGCCGCCAGGTCGTCGTTTCTCTGCTGATCCAGGGCCAGTTGATCCTTACGGTATTGCTCGGTCGCCAGATCCCGGTCCTGCTCTCGCAGATCCTCGGCGGCATCCCGCGATTCCCGGTACTTCTGCTGCCCGTAGGTCATCAGACCCTGCCCCAGGGCGTTTCCCATCCCTTGCATCCCTTCTACGAGGGCCATCCGTCTGGGGTCCAGCCCCGTGCGAATCTGTTGCAGTTGCGGCATGATAGCGCTCCTTTAGGATACGACCGCCGTCTGGGTCTGGTCATTGTACGGGGTTCCCATCATCAGAGATAAAATCCCCTGCCAGTTGATCCCGCCGTCGGCGTTGATATAGTTCATCATGGCGGCATTAAGAGTTTCCTGGTTATACTGCTGTTCCGGTTCAAAAAGACTCCATAACAGCGCCAGACTCGTCAGGCTCTGGTTAGTCAGACTGGCATCGTTTAGGGAGTCCGTCCACGCCATGTTGTTGAAGATATTCGCCGTGGCGGCGTTGATCTGGTCCGTGGAAGCCTTGGTTGCCATCACTTCCGAAGGCAGACTATACAGACTCATCATCGAATTGGCGGCGCTGAGGCCCCGGTTCTTGTGGGCTTCCTCGGCGGATTGCAGGTAGTCCCCCCGGTATCCGGCCAGGGCGCTTTCCAGATCGGTTCTGGCCTTGACTTCCGACTGCTCCCGACCCGATCCGAAGAAGTCCGCCCCCGCGAAGGATTCCCGGATTCCCGGCATGGTGTTTTCGTTGAAGGCTTTGACCGATGGATTATAGACCGCCGCGTCGAAGTTGGCATTCGCCTGCGTCGGGTCGAATTGGTTGGTATAACTGGATAGCGCCGAAAGAATCTGATTCAACTGATCGTTGGTCCCTACGGTCGTTTCCGGCTGGGTCGTGGTCGTCGTGGTCCCTGTCCCCGTCCCGGTACTGGTTCCAGCCGCCTTCTGAGCCAGATAATCCTGCACCGCCTGGGTCATGCCTGGCATCAAAGAGGCATCGGCTTGGAGATTCCATTGATTTGTGGTCGGGTCCCACGCCATCCCCTTGCCTGAAAGCGTCCCGCCACGATAGGTTTTCAGGAAGTTGTTGAACGCAGAATAATCCCCTTCGGTCGAACCGATCTGTTGCATCAGACCGCTCCAGTCCGCTTTTGCCGGTTCCGGCGCAACATATCCCGGCCCGCCTTCGGAAGTATAGTATTTCTGATAATCCGCCAGCATATTGCGGACATCCGCTGCGTTCATCGCGTAGGGATCGTCAAAATCAATCATCCCGTTTCGCATGACAACTTGACCGGCAGGTCTGTTATAGTACTTGTTTTTTGTAGGGTCCTGATACCAGGCGTTGAAATCGTTGTACTGGTTGACATCCAGATCCTTCATCAGGTTCGCCACATCCGTATTTCCGGTTACTACCGGCAGGGTGTTCCACCAGTTTTGCAGATTCGTCGCATACCCGGTATGAATCGTTCCGCCCGTCCCTTTGGGTTTCCCCGTGACTTGACCTGTGATGTAGGGGACCTTGGAAATATCCCCCGCCCATGCGCTTTTCGGGTCCATCCAGTCCGAGTACCATGAATTGGCCTTGAGCCAGTCGGCGTTCTTGGCCTGTTCGGCAAGCCAGTTTTCATAATCTTTCTTGGCCGAAGCAGACCAGGCATTGGGGACGGTCGCGCCCGTCGAATCCTTGGTCGTCCAGTAGCTCCCCCCGGAGATCGGCGCGTTGTAATCGACGTAATAGTCCTTGTACTTCCGTCTGGGATCGAGCGCCCCGCCCGCCACCATTCCACGATTCGCCCCGAATTGTTTCTGGGCCTGCTGGGATTTCTCCATCGCCTGCGCCATCGCGCCAGGGGAAGATACCGATTGGGGGTTCGGTTCGACGACAACCGTTCCATCCTCTAGGACGTGGAGTTTTTCCGGGCCATCTTCGCCGACTACGATTTGATCGCCCGGTTTAGCCACCGCGCCCGCCGCAGCGTACCATGTCTTGGGGGTTATTGCCTTCTGCAAGGCGTTCGGATTCATCTGGGAAGGAAGAACCCCCATCCGAAGATTTTGCAGGTACGCCGGATCGGGCCGGGTCGGATTGCCGACCTTATTCACCATCCCCGCCGCCTGCGCCATGACGTTTTGTTGGTTCTGCGTAAATGGAGCACCACGGACCTGCG
>CAZOTP010000261.1:0-5000 GCA_964582655.1 uncultured Pirellulales bacterium
GGTTTGGGTTTCCAACGGTTTTGCGCAGACGAACACTCTCTCTTTCGAAACGACGCATCGGATTTACACCCATCCCATGGACCCGCGTGAACATCCGGATTACGACCGGTATTACACCCAACCGCCTCACGCGGAGATCTTCGGCAATCGCATCCGCTTCACCAGCCTGCGGAATTTCACACTTCAAGACAACAAACTGGTTAACTATCGCGAAGAAATCGAAAAATACGTCGTCACCCACGATCTGGGCGATATCCTCTGGCCCATGTATGATTTTCTTTATGCAGAGAATCTCGCGGAATTGCTTGATTATATTCAGCAGAAAAAATATTTTGTATTCGATGTGTGGGCCTATGTCCCCGGCTCAGGCCCCGGCGGGATCTGGCAGCAATTCCAGCCTCCACCCGGCGCTCTGGAAATGCTGGATAAAAAACTGGGGCCGCACTGGCTGGGCATGGACAACGGCGAACAGGACGGCCGCTACATCGGCCGCTATGCCGCCCACCTCGTTCCGCAGGGAGATTCCAGGCAACAGCAGTATTTCAACTTCCAGCGGCATTTTGAAAAATTGACCGATGAACTCGGAAATAGAATGGCCGCACTGGTGTCGCTCACCTATGGCCATTATTTTGCAAAGGAAGGCCTTTATACCCTGATCGGCGCGGAAACCGCCCAGGCCCTGCCCAACAGCCAGATTTACTACGCCTTCCTCCGCGGCGCGGGTAAGCAATACGGCGTCCCCTGGTTTGGAAACGCCTCTGTTTTCAACCGCTGGGGATTTAAAGCCTACACCCCGATGGGAGAAGCCGAGGGATACCAGCACGGCCCGACCAAGGGAACCAGCCTTAGTCTTCTCAAACGCTTGATGTACAACCATATTTTTTACAACTGCACCCTGGCGGGATTCGAAGGCAGTCACCTCCAGGGCGATCAGCTCTCCCCCATCGGAAAAATCCAGCAATCCGCCAAGCGATGGACGGAAGAATACGGCTCTACCGGTACGATGCTCACCCCCGTAGCCGTGATGACCGACTTTTTCGCCGGCTGGACCGTACCCCGGCATCTCTACACGAAAAATATCTACCGCGTCTGGGGCAACTTGCCCTATGAAGAAGGGGACTTTTTTACCGACCATGTGCTCGACATGTTTTATCCCGGCTACCAGGATTCCTCCTTTTACCACGATGAATCCGGATTCCTCAGCCCCACCCCCTATGGCGACACGGTCGATTGCCTCCTCAGCGATGCCCCGGGCTGGCTCCTCGAACGCTATGCCCTGCTGGTCCTCGCCGGCGAACTTCGAGGCGGACTGGAACTGCGCGACAAGCTGGATCGATACCTCCAGAATGGCGGTCATTTGGTGACTACTGCAGGCAGCCTGAAACATCTTCCCGGCGGTCTGGCAGGCGTTTTGATCAACGGCAATCCCGCCGCCGTACCAGCAGGAGCCAATCTCTCCCTGGAAGACCAAACCATTACAGAACATTCTCCTTTTCAACTCTATAACCTGTCTCTGCCGGAGAAAGCAGCCATTCTCGCCCGTTTCGGCGAACAGCCAGCAGCGGTGCGGGTCGCTGCCGGACGCGGAATGCTCACCGTCCTCGCTGCACCCTTTGGCGTAAGCTCGAACCGAACCGACCTGAATCTCGCCGATGGCACTGATGTCCCGCTGTCCAAACCCTGCCCCCTGCTGGAGCATGTCCGTCTCGTTCTGGACAGCGTCTTCCGCCAACACATGCTGTTCGATGCGGGCAGACACCTCAGCCTGATTGCCGGTCGCAAAGCCCCCGGCGACTATCTCCTGTGCATCTGTAACAACAGCCTCTGGCCGCAGCCGCTGAACATTGCCTCGAATATCGGACCCATCGAATCCATGCAGGAAATCCCGGTCGATCAATCCGAAAAAACCGCCGTGGGTTATTTGCCCGAAGGATTCGAAAACGCCTCCATTGGAACGAGCGCCGCCGACCAGATTGCCGGCGGCGACGTCCGCGTCTTCTCCGTCCGCGTAGGAGAAAAACAGGTTCAGGAGATTCCCCATGCCGTGCCGCCCCCAAGACCTAAAAACCGCATTTTGTCTTTGCGAAAAGCTTTCTCCATCAAGGAAGAAATCCTCTCCCGCCCCACCTTCTTCCAGCATTTTGACGGCGTCATGATCGATTGGAAATACCTCCGCCAAAAGGAAACCGCCGCGCTGCAGAAGGAGGCCGGATGGCTTTTGCGAAACAAGGTCAAAATCATTGTGGACCTCTCCAGCGGGATCAACCTCTATCCCGACCTGCGCCTGGTCAACAACATCGAATCCGAATACCAGGCCAGCATGGCCGCCATCGCCGATGTAATGAATAAAATGAAACTCCTCGGCGCCGCCGACCTGATTCTTTCCATCCACCGCTCCATAGAAAACAACTTTTCCTCCACCCAATTCCAGACCGCTTTGCAGGACACCTTCGAAAAACTCCTTCAACAGGCCGAATCGCTGGATCTGACCCTGTATTGTCGCCCCCTGCCGATTGCCGGAAAAGCGGACAATCTTTCCCCCGCTGTTGATTTTATCCGGAAGATGGGCTCGCCCCGCCTGCGCCTGGCGGCAAATACCGCCTTGGTGTGGCATAAAAAAAACACCCCCGAAAACCTTGCCGAACAGCTTCGCGGCAGTGTCGGCCTCTGGCTCGTCGCCGCTCCGCAGTATGATCTCATCGGGAGACTCTGGAATCTGCACGGCCTCCTCGCCGAATCGGAATTCAAAGATCCGATTCTTGCCTTGCTTGGCGAAGCACCGGATTGCCCGATGATTTTCGATGGCAACTTTGAAAACCAGGACCAGGAATACATGGATAATTCTGTTATAAATACCGCCATGAACAAAAACACTAATTGAGGATTCAATCATGCTTCACTCCTGTAAAAATCGAACGAATATGTGTGGGATTCTTATCGCGGCTATGAGCCTTTGGGCCGGCTGCCAGCCCGTCCGGGAGGACGCTCCCAAAGAACTCCCGTCCCGCTGGTGGAAAGGAAACTGGCACACGCACAGCCAGTGGAGCGACGGTAAGGCGTTTCCTGAAACGGTGGTGAAATGGTACAAGGATCATGGCTATCATTTCCTGGGAATGTCGGACCACCGCACGACGGGACAGGGGGAATTATGGAAAGATGTCCTGGACCGGCGATCCAAAGGAAAGGCGTTTGACACCTACATGGAAACCTTCGGCTGGGACTGGGTTGAACTGCGCGAAATAGAGGGGACTCTCCAGGTCCGCTGCAAACCACTGTATGAATACCGTGAACAATTCGAACAGCCCGGAAAATTCCTGCTTTTGGAGGCCGAGGAAATCTCCATGGAAGGCCGCGTCCATATCAATGCGATTAATATCGTGGACCGCATTCCCGAAATCCCGTTTGAAACCGTGCACGAAAAACTCTGCTACGCCCTGACGGAGCTGGCCGAACAGAGCCGCCAGCGGGGACGATTCATGGCCGCGCAGATCAACCATCCCAACTGGTGCTGGACCTTGACCGCCGAGGATATTGCCCCGGTCGAAGGGGCGCTGTTCCTGGAAATCTATAATTATGACGCCGCCTCCAATAACTGCTTTGGCGACAGTCTGCATGCAAGCACGGAACGAATCTGGGACATTGTCCTGACGCAGCGACTGGCGGAAATGAACCTCCCGATTATCTACGGCACCGCGGATGACGATGCCCATAATTTCCTGGAATTCGGCAAAGATAATTCTAATCCCGGCCGGGGATGGGTCATGGTCCGGTCCAAATACCTGACACCTGAAGGGATTCTTCGAGCCATGGAAAAGGGCGACTTTTATTTTTCTTCCGGCGTAACACTCAACGATATTCAATTCGACGGCAAAACCATGTCTGTTAAAGTCCGTCCGGAGCGGGGCGTGCAATATGCCATCGAGTTCATCGGAACCCGGAAAGGCTATGATCCGTCCAGTCGTCCGGTCCTGGATGAGAAAGGGCAGGAAATCCGCACCACCCGAATCTACAGCGACCAGATCGGGCAAACGTTTGCCAAACACACCGGCACCCTCGCCTCTTATACCCTCCGTGGGGATGAAATCTACGTCCGCGCAAAAATCTCCTCCACCAAACCCAAAGCGAATTCCGTCCTGGAAGAAGAATTCGAAGCGGCCTGGACGCAGCCGGTGGTTCCAATCGCCCCGACCGATCGCCCATAGCCATTTTTGGATATATCCCTTTCCCGCCCCTGGCTCTTAGCGTATAATGCCGCTACGGTTGAAACGACGCGAAGTAAACGGCCCCGGAATAGGTTATCCTTCGATTCGGATGCGTTATGGAATTATCCATTGTCATACCCGCCTATAACGAAGCCGGAAAAATTGCCGGCGATATCATCACCGCGGCGGAATTTCTGCTGCGCCAGAATATCGCGGGAGAGATTCTCGTGGTGGATGATGGAAGCCGCGATGGAACCGCCGAGGCAGCCCGCTCGGCGAAGATTCCCGCGGGCGTGCCGCTGCATGTGGAACGAGTTGAACAGAACCGGGGCAAGGGGCATGCGATTCGCCGGGGGGTGGAACGGTCCGGCGGGAAGTATGTGATGTTTGCCGACAGCGGAAACTGCATTCCGTATGTCGATGTGTTGGATGGGCTGGAACTGATTCGAAGCGGGCAATGCGAGATTGCGCACGGTTCGCGGAAGATGCCCCAAAGCGAGATTCGCCATTCGCAGAATCCCTACCGCAGAATCTGTTCCAAAGTGTTTCACGCCCTGATGCACGCCTGGATGGGAATTTCCTCGGAGTTTACCGATACCCAGTGCGGTTTCAAGGTGTATCGCGGGGATGTCGCCCGGGAAATCTACGGGCAGTGCATTACCGATGGATTTATGATCGATATTGAAGTTTTGCTTCGGGCGATGAAGAAGGGGTATCGGGTTCGGGAGTTTCCCGTGCAGTGGTCCTGCGATCCGGACAGCCGCCTGCATCCGGTGCGCAGCGCCTGGCGGAATTACA
>CAZOTP010000262.1:0-4970 GCA_964582655.1 uncultured Pirellulales bacterium
GAGTGCAGCGACGTTTCAGGGATTTGGATATTATCCGATCTATGAAGCGAATTCATGGTTGTTTAAACCGGTCGCGATTTCCGGCGATGGCACTGCCATTGTGGGCTGGTGCGCATCTGATTATTTTTACAAACCGGCAGGCGGGGCGGAAGCCGAAACAGAAGCCTTTCTCTGGGATGCTGTTCATGGGATGCGAAGCCTGAAAACGGTGCTGGAAACCGAATATGGCATGGATCTGACTAGCTGGGAGCTGTATAAGGCGCTGGATATTTCCACGGATGGAAACACGATTATCGGGTTAGGCATTAATCCGCAGGGATATTACGAAGGCTGGATGGTGACGATCCCGGAGCCGGTTTCCATCGCGCTGCTCGCGGCAGGAGGCATAGCGATTCTTCGCCGCCGCAAAGCGATTTAAGCCGTTGCGGATGTTTCCTATTTGCATTGGATCCTATTGGGGCTTCAGGATGGTGAGGTCCTTTCGGCGGGATTCGGGGGTGATGTTCAGGGATTCGAGTTTTCCGTTTATCAGGGAGCCTTCCAAAATGGTTTGACCGGGACCGTGGAGTTTGAACCGTACATCCCAGTCTTTGGGCCAGGCGGGGAAGAGGATCGTCTTTTCGCCTTCCCATTGCAGGAGCATTCGCTGGAGAGCGATCATCAGGACCGCGCCGTGCGTCTGATCGGGCGTCCAGTCGTAATTGGGTCCCCAGAATGCCGGGAAACGGCTTCCCTCGTGATGGTGTTTGGCGTTGTAGGTTACAATTTTCGCGGCGTCCTGCGACAGTCCCAGGCAGGCGGCCTGGATGGCGTCCTGATGCCAGCCGCCCTGTCGTTTTTCCTGGCGATGTTTGAATGTATCCAGGGCGAGCGGCAGATCGGTTTTTTCCACGCCGAAGAGGCGATAGGGGAATACGGCATAGAGTTCGGGATTTTCGATGTTCCTTTTGTCTTTGTATTTCAGGGCGGGCAGGAGGACATCGACGCCATCCTGTTTTCCGCGAGGCAGGGGGGGCCGGTCGGCGAGCGGTTTTTTCCAGCGGTTCCTCTGCTCGGGGGCCGAAAGGGTTTCCGGCAGGGCCAGCAGGCGTGGGAGGATATAAGATAGACCGGCGATTTCCGGTGCGGGATTGACGGCGGTGTGCCAAGTTTCCAGGGACGCCGCTGGATCGAAGAGAATTTTTCCGTCCGCGCCGCGAGGCCAGTGGACATCGTAAAACAGGGTAATCTGATCCGCCAGCGGCAGGAGAGTGTCTTTGGCAAATTGGAGGTCGCCGGTCTGGGCGAAATAATCCAGGAGGATTGTCAGCAGTTCGATGCCGCCCGACCAGTAATAGCGGATGTACGGATTGGTCGGCAGATTATCCGGATTCTTCCAGCCGAAATCGACATTGCAGAAGGTGCCCCATAAGTACTGCGTTTCCGGGTAGAAAGCGCCTGCGTGTCGGAAGTAAGTTTGCGTCTGGAACTGCGCCAGGGGCAGGTTGTTTCGGTACATGGCAAAGAGGGGTCTCATCAGGTCGAAATCGCCGCAGGCGAGCATGGACCAGTAGGGCAGGCGTGTGTTCTGGAACCAGTAATTTCCGCCCCACTTTCGATAATCGGCGTTATAGACTTCCCGCTGATCGTCCTTTGCACTTTCCTCCCTTGCCTCGACGGTGAAGATGGCGCCGTTGAACTTGATCGGAAACGCCCCGCGTCCTCCGCAGGCGTTGATAAAACGCTGCAATACATAACCGCGGGTGATGTCGGTGCAGTCTTTATCCCCTTCCACGAACATCCAGCTTCGGCGCCAGAAGGCATCCCACCACGCCCGGTGGTTCTGCTAGGCTTTTTCCGCGGGGACCGATTCGGTCCGCAGCTTTTGGCTCTGGAGTTCCTCCACCCATTCCGCGGCGGCGTCGCGCTGGGCGGTCAGGACATGGATTGTCAAGTCCTGCTTCGTTCGGGGCGATTCGCCGGCAATCGTTTTTTCATCGATGGTTTTGAATCCCTCGCCCGTGATGCAGCCGCCAAAGGTGCGGTTTATCAGGGGATCGTCGGCTTTTTCGAGCCAGGCGGAAAGATGCTGATTTTCGAGAACGAGCGGATAGGTGGAAGATTCATTGCGGTGATGCCAGATGATCTGGTCCTTGCCGCCGGGAACGACGGTATCGGGAAGCTCGATGACGGGGAATTCCGCGCCGCTGAGTTCCCTTGTGCCGTTAGCCAGTTCGTTGTCCCGCAGTTCCCGCGGTTTGGTCCGCCAGAGTTCCAGCCTGCATGCGGCGGTCAGCGGTTCTTTGCTTTGCCATTCCAGACGCACGACCGGCTGATTGGCGTCGATCCACATTCGAAGCGAGAAATCGTCCTTCGTTTTGCCGCCCCGAATCCGGATGGATCCGTCGCGCAACGACAGGATTTGCTCGAAATGCGCTGCGTTCTCGAGCGGCGAGGGATCGAAGGAAATCCGGACGCGTCCCAGCTTGAGCAGCCTTCCGTTTTCGCTCCAGGCGTCAGTCTTGCTGATGTAAAAAAGCACATCGCCGTTTTCGTCCACCCAGACGTTGGCGCCGATATCGCCATTGCCCAGAGGCATGGAGCCGCTGGATTCGCGGCTGGGATGCGTCCAGGCAACATTGTAGTTATCCAGCAGATCGAGACCCGGGCAATCGGATTGCGTTTCTGCGAGGGAGATGCCGGCCAGAGAAACAATCCCCAGGAAACTGAATACAAGGATTTTATACATGGAATTCGCTCCTGTACCAGCCGTTAGTCGTACGCGTTCATCCACGATGTTTGTATAGTCGAAGCGATGCGCGATTACAAGAAATTTTCCCGGGTTGTTGATGAAGCTATCGGATGCCGTGCCAGACGGTCATCCACAGGGGCATGAGGAGGATGCAGGCCAGGTAGCAGAGGATCATGATGGCACCGACTTTAGGTTCATCGCCTCCGTATTTGCGAATCTGCAGGATCATCGCGTTGGTTGGAGTGCTAGCGCATAAAAAAGGCTGTCGAAAAAACGACAGCCTTAAGAGTTCCAGAAAAAAAGAACTTACAACCGTTTCCGCCGCATCATAGCCAGTCCGCCTAATGCGAACAGAGCCATGCTTGCCGGTTCGGGAATCGCATCCGTTGAAAAACCAGTCAGCAAAGCATAATCACCGGCCTGGTCCGTTTCCATATACAGGGTGATGGAATCAATGCTGCTCAGATCAATCGACGGTTTCTGTGCCAAGAAGCTCGAGAACAAGAAATCTTCCGTAACCTGGAAATTGATTACCTGATAGACGGTCCAAATTTTGGCAACCGTTGCCGTCTGTGCACCGTCATCCATGGCGATGCTCAATACCGTGTTTTTATTAAGCCCCACAGGATCAAACCAGGTATCGATCAAAAACTTGGTTCCGTTGTTCAGATCCAGTGCCAAGCCGCCTCCTCCGCCATCATAGGTCAATGACGCCTTGCTCCAGCCGCTTGGTCCATTATTTTCGGTCGTCCAGCCGTATCCAATTAACTAAAAACAAGTTTTCTCGGTATTTTTGAAAAAAATGCTGAAAATCTGTAAAGTCCTGCAAATTATGTGGTTAAAGAATTAATTTCTATAACAAGAACGGAAAATAAAGGGGGTGTGACAGTCCCTTGCCAGAAAATGCAAGGTTACCTGCGTTCTGGACCGCGGCCAGGGGAAGCTTGCTCTCTTTTACCAACCCGGTTTATGAACTATTTCTCTCCCATCTGGGTTCTCGCTGCATGCACGATACTGTTTACAATTTTACGCATATCGCGAATCGTGTTTCCCAGTCTGCCCTCGTCTCTGCCAATTCCATAATGACCGCCCCATCGCGGCAGAATGGTTTCCAGCTGCTCCATCCCTCCTTTCAGATCGGCGATATGCTGCCGTATCTGCTGTTTGCGGATTTCATCCCGGTTGGATGTTTCAGATACGCACATCATGATCTGGGATATAGCCTTTAACATCGTGTAATAACTCTGAACGATTTGCGTCTCCTCAATCAGTTCCTCCGATCCGGTTTTCCGGGCGATCTCCAGCGCCTTGCCGCAATCCGCCATGTTCCGGTCCATATCTTCGGCGTTTTTGAAATAACGAAAGATTCCCTTTTCCCAGGAGGGTTTCATTCTCGATTGAACCAGAGTCCCCGCATCATACCAGTACAACTCATATGGAAATTTTGATCCGTACAGATTCCAGCTTGCCGGTCCGAGCAGGTCGGCCCATTGTACCACCGTTTGAGGATTCTGAAATCCCTTCCTCGACGCCCACGCCTCGGTGAACTGACCTTCCGTCCGCCCGCCGCTGTTCCAGCTCCATTCCCCAAACGCCGTTACGTTGAAATCATACAGGTCGATGTTCGGATGTGCGTATTCCAGCACAGCGCGGAGTTTCTTCGCGGTGAATTCATTCATCTGCTGCCGGATAGACTGCGGACAACTCCAGGGCAGCACCATCGCCCAGGACGCCGTTGTTTGCGGAACTACTCCGAGCCATCCGCCTTTGGCGGCAAAGTTTGTCAGTAGAGGATAAATCATCGGCTCACGGGATGAATCGTACGTACGGCCCCCGTCGTAATACATGATCCGCAGGTCCGGCGGCGCTTCCGCCAGCACCTTGCCGTTCGTCGGATAACTCCCCTGAGTCAGAAGCAATTGACACTTCAGATTCGGATATTGTTTCTGTGCCAGCCGCCACGCGCTTACAATCGCGCGGGTTTGCGCCACAAATTCACCCTGTTTTAGGCATTTTGGGCAGCCGCAGTTCACTCCTTCCTCTGTCAGCCAGACCGATATTTCATCCACGTGAGGCAGCGCCGCCAATCCCGTCATCCATTCGGAAAGCACCTTTGCAAATGCCGGCTGGCTGGTGCAGGGCGCCTGCCACCTTTTGTGCTTCGCCGACCGCGCGGATTTTCCTTGTCCCATCAATTCCGGATACCGATCGTAAATCCCCGTCTTCCCCAGCGTTGACA
>CAZOTP010000263.1:0-4961 GCA_964582655.1 uncultured Pirellulales bacterium
CCCCAAACCCTATGTCACCCCCTGGCCCCGAGTCATCCATTTTTCCTTTGCATTAATCTAATTTTGCAAAACTTCAGGTTCAATTCAGCAATTCAAATTTGTAAGTCCCATTTGAGGGCACACGTTCCGGATTTGGCCAATTGTACATGTAACCGTCCGGGGCGACGTCCAAACTCGGCATATTATTTCCAATATGATACTTCAACGTGTCCACATCGCGGTGGATTCTATACCACTTCCGACTATTGTTGTTCGGATTCTCCGTGCTTGCGGATGTTTCCAGAGTCCCCCAAATATCAAAATCATAGTGCAGCATCTCCTTATCGTTGGCGAATACGACATGGCCATCGCCATACAGCGTATTAAATCCCTGGGGTATGCCCTGACTGTTCCGGTGGCCGACATTCATCCAGGTGCACACCGTGTCATAGTAGTAGGATAAGCCGCCCAGTTTATCGAGGGTTTTGATGCCGTTTTTGAAATAATCGTAGGACGAACCCACACGATAGCTATTAGTATCCGGGCCTGTATATAATTCCCCTGTTAAGGGGTGCGTGTAATAACTTGGATCAAAGGTGGTTTCGTCATTATTTCTGTTTTTATTTATATTGCCGGGACAGAAGAACATGGGAATATCCCTGACAATGCCGGTATCGTAGAGGGCACCCATTCCGAAAGGGATGCAAAGCGTAATAGGCCCTACATTTTTATAAGGGTCTTTCAAGAAGGAGCCGTGATAGAGAAGGGTACAGGTCCAAGGGCCATTACCGATCCATAGCTGCATCGGCGTGCGTGATTTATAGTCATTGGCATACATCGACACGCCGTTTCCGCAACTTCGCATGTTTGAGGAGCAAATCACCCGCCGGGACATATCTCGCGCTTCATTCAGAGCGGGCAGTAAAATAGATACCAGCAGCGCGATGATGGAAATGACGACGAGCAACTCAATCAGCGTGAAGGCATTATGTTTGTTTTGCATTATGCGCTCCTCCTAAAAATAGGAAACGCTTCTAACGCTCAATAGGCAAATATATAATTGCCCTGTTGGGCGCCGTCTCCATTATTCTCATTGCAATGCCACTTATTAGCGGTGTTTGTCCAATGCGAAGATTGGGGATCGTCGCCGTACATGGCCGGGTCAGGGGCATTGTTGCCCAGGCGCGCGATAATCGGAAACCACAGATCCAAACGGCAGTCCGGAATATCCGGATAGATATTGGACCCCCACAATTCTTCCTCGAAGAGTTCCGGATCGGTATTGAACACGGTATGGCCGTCGCCGTAGAGGGCGCCCAGCCCTTTGGGTTTGCCCGAAGAGCCTTTGTGGGCCACCATGTTCAGGTCATGAATCAGGTCGTAGGAAAACGAACGGGATCCCATCTTATCGAGGGTCTTGATGTTGTTCTTGAAAAAGTGATACCCCCCCCAAAGATAGTATTCCGCCATACCGTTCGGTGCGCCGGGACCTGGAAAATAGAATTCCCCCGTGACCGGATGGGTATAAGACTCGTACAGATGCTCGGGTTCAAGACCGGCCGCCGAAGCCGCAAACCCTGGGCAGTAAAAAATGCGGTGATCCGTGATCAGGCCGAGATTATACAAGCCGCCCAGGCCGAACGGCTTCAACAGCGTCAACGGGCCCTCGACCGGATTCGTATTTACATTGGGATTCAACCATTGCCTCCAGTACATAACGTAGGTCGTCCAGGGGGCTGTGGAGCTTTGCGGGGGCAGCATGCCTTTGCTTTCCTGGGCATACTGGTAATACGCCTGGCCCTGGCTGTGGAAACTGGCCGAGCACACCACCCGCCGGGCCATGCTCCTCGCTTCGTTCAGCGCAGGCAATAAAATGCTGATCAGCAGCGCGATAATCGATATCACCACCAGCAGCTCAATTAACGTAAACCCTTTCCTTGCTTTGCCATTCATATCCGCTTCTCCTGTATGGATACTCTTCATCATCTCATCGGTAATACAAATAAGCAAACTATACTGGTTTCATAAACCAGCAATATAGTAGCCAATCTACTCAAATATCCCTTCGAATGCTTGGACTATATTAAAATATATATTGGATGATTTTGCATACAAAATAATCAGCGCAAAAAAAATCCTAATAACAGGTGCTGGCATCTACATCGCGGGCCGCCCAAACTCTCATACCGCCTCCTTCACCCATGTCACCGTAATTCACGCCCAACTGCGTTCCGCATCATGCCTTCGAATCCGAACAGCATCCCCCTTTCCCGCTCCGCGTCGCCCACAAAATCCAGAATCCAACGATCGAAATACCGATCACCCACAGCCACCGCGGAAGGATCGTCACATCCGGCAGCATGATCTTGCCGTAATTGCCGATTTTCTCCAGAGGCATCGCTGCGCTCGGATAAATCCAGATATACACCAAAGCGCCGGCAAACATCCCCAGTACCGTCACCAGCGCATCCAGCCGGCCCGCCGCCGCGCCCGCCAGACCCGTCCCCGGGCAATACCCCGTCATCCCGAATCCGATCCCCAGCAGCGCCCCGCCGACCAACAGAGACGCCACCACCGTCGGCTTCACGCTGAAATGCACCGCACCCGCCAGTTCCAGAATCCACACGCCCAGCATCCCCACCAGCACAAATACCGCGATCGTCCGCATTGCGTGAAAATCCTTCAGCCGAAGCGTCCCCACAATCTTATCCGGCTCCGCCAGACCCGCCAGAAACAATCCGCTTCCAAACAGAGCTCCCACGATAAATCCGGTCCAGTCTATATTCATAACGTGTTCCTTTACATCTCTATCGTTCTTTCGTTCACCTTCCACAGTTCCCTTCGGGCCATCTCATTTCTCGATGACAGGCCCTTTCGGATACATCAGCTTTGCCGTCAGCATCCCGAATCCGAACAGCGTAATCGTAAACGGTATCGCCGACACCGACAATTGCGCCCACCCGCTGGCGAACTGCCCGCTCGTGCATCCGTGCGCAAACCGGGCCCCCACCAAAATCAATATCCCCCCGATGAATCCCGTCAGCAGCCGCCCCGCGACATTCCTCCCGTAATTCGCCCGCCACCACACCGTCGTCGTCTGCGCCTTCCACCGGCCCGTCACCACCGCCGCTCCCAGCGCCCCCGCAATCAACCCGATATCCAGCCACCACCCGTACCCGATCTTCCGCGCCTTCTCCTCCTGGATCAAAGGATGATTCGCCACATAATCCGGCGCCGCCTTCTCCAAAACCTTCGCGTTCGCCACCACAAACTGCGTGGAAACCCCCAGCGGCTCTTTCAAACCCACCGCCAGCACCTGAATCAATCCCAAAAGCAACCCCGCCGCCCACCAGGGCAGCACCGACTTCGTTAACTCATCCATAATATCTCCTTTCATCAAATCATTTCGACCGATTCACTTCCAGACTGCCCCGCTCCGACTCCCTATGAACATATTATTCCCCCCATATCCCCATTTTTCCCAGGGAATTGAGAGATTTTTAGAAAATTTGTATATGCCCTTATATGACAAATACTTATAATATCACGCCCGAGCCCGGACTGGTCCGCATGACCGCAAATCCCCTGTGAATTCTTCCAGATTTTCTGCCCAAACAAAATCTGCCCCTGTGCCGTACTACAATAAGAGTAGTGAGCAGCAAGCCGGTGTAAATATGTAAAAATAGGAAAGCGAGGACTGACATGTGGCTGAGAAAACTATCCGCGAATCTATTTGGTTCCTCTAAACTCCCCCGTCTTTCTTACTCATGGCTGAGAAAGACCGCCCCGCGGAAAATCCCGAAATTATCGCGCCTTTCCATACACTACCGCGACCGCCGCTATGGCAGCTACTACCATCGTTGGCATGCCGAAGAGTAACGGTTCGCTAAGAATAACCGGGGCAAAAGGGATCTGGCCCGCGAGGGAATCCATCGGGATTCTGTTTCGGGTCCCGGAACCGTATCGTTGACATCCCGCCTCACACGCTCTACAGTGTACTTCAAACATGCGGACTCGTTGCGGAGGAATCCATGGCACGCTGCTCCCTGATTCTCATGCCCGGCATGGATGGCACGGGTATCCTCTTTCGCCCCATCCTCCCCGAGCTGCGGCCCCATGTGGATGTTACCGTCGTCGCCTATCGGCAGGAAAATCACGCCCGCTACCCCGATCATGTCGATCAGGTTCTGCCGCTCCTGCCCGACCGCGATTTTTTTCTCCTGGGAGAATCCTTCTCCGGCCCCGTCGCCCTCCAGATCGCCGCGCGAAAACCCAGACACCTCAAGGGCGTCATCCTCTGCGCCACGTTTATCTCCAATCCCGTCTGGTTCTTTCCCTCCTCGCTCAGATTTCTGGTCCGCGCGCCCCTGTTTTTCAACTGGCCCGTTTCCCTCAAATTGAATTTCATTACTCGCGGACGCAATCTCCCCGAAGTCAAGCAGCTCCTCCTCGAAGCCAAAAAAGCCGCCACCAATCCGGCGCTGGCCTGCCGCTCCCGAGAAATCCTGAACGTCAACGTCGCCGAAGAACTCCGCCAATGTCAGTACCCACTCCTCTACCTTCGCGGCGCCCGCGACCAGATCGTCCCCCGTCATAACTTCCGCAAAATTCAGAAAATCCGGCCCGACATCGCCCATGCCGCCTTCGACACCTCCCACCTCGTCCTCCAGGAAGCCCCCCGCCAAACCGCCTCCGAAATCCTCCGCTTCATCCGCTCCGTTTCCTGATTTTTCCCACATCCCCAAATCCAGCTCGCCCTCAACCGAAACTACCAGAACCTCCTCATCCTCTCCCTCCGCCCGGAAAAATGATCCCTGGCTTTATGCCGGGGGACCTCCTCATGATTCGCCCTGTCTTTCTGTTGGCAAGCCTTGTCCTCCCAAGCGCAGCGTGGCGTTCTCAACTTTTCTCACCTTTCCCACCTGGAAGCGTGGCTTCCCGTCTTTCCCCCTCTCCGCCATCTACAAATTTCCCCTCCTCCC
>CAZOTP010000264.1:0-3114 GCA_964582655.1 uncultured Pirellulales bacterium
CGGAAGCGTGGCAGCCAATGAGTGTGTATCCCACAGTTCCCTCGCCGCCCCCCCGTTGGGCACCGGTTTGGCCCCCGTCCCCGTCGAGCTGACCTTCTGATACACCGCGATATTGTCCAGCCCTATTTTCGCCTGGTCCTCCTGGTAATCCTCGATCTCGCCCGACGGAACGCCCATCGTGATTAAACTCCCCCGGAAACTCAGCACATGCCGTCCTTGCGTAACCGCGAAACCCGTATCCACCGTCACCATCTCCGAGGGACTGTATCCATCCTCCGACGTATTCGAATCATTCGCCAGCGTCTTCGTCTGAACCAGTTGATTGTCGATATATACCTGCAAAGTCATTGGGCTGCCGGCGACCTGCTCCCGCTGGAAAAATTTGAACGAATACTCGACCGTCATGAATCCCGCCGCCACCGCATCGAAAGACAGATCAAACTGCCCCTGTAGTGTAACCGGACCATACGCCTCCGCCCAGTCTGCCACTTCCCATTGATCCGGCGTCGCATCATCCTCAATGCCTTCATCATCCGGCTCGTCATCCTGTTCAATGGTAAAAGTCATGACCAGCCCGCTGTCCGGAATCGCCGCCATGGGGGCCGGCTCCGCTTCGGCGTCCGCGATCTGCCCGAAGAATCCGTCGTTCTCCCCCACTTCGCCGGTAATCCGATCCATCAGGTAAAGCTGCCAGTCCCGGCTCCAGAATGTCGGCTCCGGCACATAATACCACGACCCCGCTTCATAATCCGTTACCAGCGTATCCCGCTGCAGAAAGGTGGGACTGTCCGGATCGGTGTCCCAGCTCACCTCGTTGACATCCTCCCCCTCGAAATCGTACCCGTCAAACATCGAATAATAGGTCGGCGTCAGAATGGATCCCTTGGGAACATCGATATCCGAGGCGTCCGACCACGTCGAGCCGTTCCAATACCTCGTAATCAGGTCGATGCTGCTGCCCGCCGATTCCCGGTACATATAAACCAGAAAAATGCTCCCGTTCGGACCCGCCTGCACCGAGATCCCGTCCACGCTCCCGTAAAACTCCTTCACCTCGTATTTGCCCACCGCGATTTCCTGCGCAAGAATGTCATCCAGTTGCTCCCCGAAAACTTCATTGGTCGTTTCGAACTCGATGAACTGTTCTGTGACATCCCACACCTGGTAGGTCTTGTAATTGGCGCTGATACCCGCCGCTCCCCCCACCACGGTCCACGCCGTCCCGTTCCATCGATACACATACGGTATCCCCGTGTTCACGTCCACGTACGCCAGCAGTGGAGATCCGTCCACCCCCGATTCCACTTCCGGCTCCCCGCGCAAATCGAATACACTCCCGTATCCGCTGGGCAGGGCAAGTCCTGCCAGGCTGCTGCTGTCTTTCCAGCTCCCCGTCGTCCGGTCGTACAGATAGACCTTCTCCCCGTTCGCTAAAAACACGTCCAGATCGCCCGATGCGCTGTAATCCACCAGCCCCACCTGCGGATTCGTCGTGGAATTCGTCCCTCCGATGGTGTCGTTCCCGTTGCTGTTGCTCCCCCGGCCGAACGTCTCCTTCACATAGCTGCTCCCCGACTTCACCCACTGGTCCACAAAAATTTCCTGGTCCAGCGCATTTACGTCCATCACTTCGTCGCGCCATGTGTACGCCACGATATACTTTTCGTTATTTGGATTCGTCTTGTCCTTCACCACCAGTGCGTTGGGCATCCAGCACATCTGCTCCGCTGGACTGGCCGTCTTCCGCACTTCCGTCACGACAGGCGAACTGTCATTCACGTACCGGTTCCATGCGTTGCCCGATTCATACAGCAGATTGAACTTGCCGTCCGCATACAGGCTCGCGTAGATCCCCATGATCGGCGATTCCCGGTCCACGTTCCCCGCTAATGCCGGCGTGTGTCGCGGGTCGCCGTCCGGATACCGTCCGGTATCATCCCGGTCCACCTGCTGGTCTTCCCCCGCCCCGTACCCCTGCCAGGAAATAAACGGCGCACCCCCGCTGGTAACATCGATGGACGGTTTGTAATACCATCCCAGCGACGGCGCAAGCCCCTTGCCCGACACCGAGCTGTCCGGAGTCCCGTTCCCGTCCATATCCGCCGTATAGCTCACCCACGAGCTTCCGTTCCATTTCCGAAGATAAATGCCCGCATTCCCCGTATAACTCGACCAGTTCGCCCAATTCACCCACGCAACCAGAATCTCATCCGTATTCGGATTCAGTACCGCGTCCGGCTGTAGCGACACGCCCGCGTCATTGCTGATCCCTCCCCGGCCTGTCGAAGTCGAAAGCGATGCCGAGTTCGTCCCGATTTCCGTCCAGTCGGTCCCGTTCCACCGCTTCGCGAAAATCTCCCAGTTCGATCCGTCCTGCGACGAACTCCACACCACCACCGGATTCCCGTCCGACCGGATGACGATGGAGGAATTAATCGACGTCGCCGAGTCGTTGCTCACCCCGCTGGTGATTTTCTTCCCGAACAGCCCCACCGTCGCCTCGTTCACCACTTCCCGCCATTCCTTCTGATACGTCACGGGCCCTGACGAGGAATCCGCCACGATGCTCGTCGGATACCCGTATCGCTTCACCACGATCTCCGTCTGGTTCCCGCTGGGATGCTCCGCCGTGTACGAAACGTAAACCTCTCCCGACGCCGAGAAGGTCACGTCCGGATGATAATTCTTCACCGCCCCGTCGTTGCTGATCCCGCCGCCCTGCGCCGACAATCCCAGTTCCACCCATTCCCGGCCGTTCCATAGTTTCCCGTAAATCTCCGTATCCAGCCCCGTTACTCCCGGAGGCGGAGGCTCCGTCGGTATCGCCGATACTTCCGTCCAGACCACCATGATCTCCCCGTTCGGTCCCGCCGCCGCTGCTATCTCCTTCGCGTCGGTCACAACACGAAGAATAATGTCTTCCCCGTCCCCCACCGGTTCCACTCCCAGATCCACTTCCCGCTCACTGGCTGCGTCAATCACCGCCTGCGCTTCAGCCCCGACAAATTCATTGGAATTGATCGGACGCAAAAACGAGTTAAAATCACTGGAATTGAATGTGTCGCCGCCTCCCATTTTCAAATCCTGCCAGGATAAATTCTCTCCGGCGTATTG
>CAZOTP010000264.1:3214-4925 GCA_964582655.1 uncultured Pirellulales bacterium
TGTCGCCGCCTCCCATTTTCAAATCCTGCCAGGATAAATTCTCTCCGGCGTATTGCCGCGCGTAAATCACTCCGGTCATTGACCAGTCAAACCGAACCGGATTGATTTCATATTCATTGAAGGCCCCTTCCACCCAGATCAAAATCGGATCCCCGTCGCTCGTCTGCACCAGCGTCGCCTCGCCGGCGTTCTCGCTGGTATCCCATGTAATCCCGCCGCCCGATGCGCTGCGAAATCCCAGCTCATCCCAGATTCCCGCTACATCCAGAAGTACCCGTTGTTCCAGCGGTTCCAGCGATAACTGTTTATTAGTTTTGGAAAGTGGAGTCGTTCGGTTACGGTTTGAGGGGTTGCGGCGGCGGACTAGTTTACGCAACATGGCCATACTCCTTCATTGGTTTTACGTCCACTTCTTGCAAGGCTTGCGGTCCTCATCAGGGTGGGTCATCATTTTGCGGGGAGCGAATCAAGCACGCTTGTTCGCTCAGTTTGCGGCATTCTAGCAGGTCTTTTTACCACCTGAATTATTCTAAAAACGTTTTTGGGAATAGTCAACATAAATTCTTCCATCCGTCAAGGTTAGGCGATTCACTTTCAGTACTGAAACGCAGGTTTTTCTTGCCGGAGAGCAACGGTGTTCCTGGCACGGAATTACATGGATTTTTCAATGGCGGAAAACCAGGATGTCATGGCGGCGGCGGCGAGGATATTATCGGTCATAATGCCTTTCTCCACGCTGGCGTTTGGATCGTAAGGGAGAATGCTAAGTATCGGCGTGGCTGTGAGTTCCGCGATTACGCGGGGGTTGGTTTCTTCGGCGAGGGAGGCGGTGTCAGGATTGTGGCCATTGAGGACGATGCCGGCGATTCTTAAGCTCCTTTCTCGACAGGCATTTACGGTTAGCATTGTATGATTGATCGCCCCCAGTCCGATGCGGCTGACGATCAGTACAGGCAGAGCGAAGTCGGCGATGAGGTCGAGGATGAAGTAGTTTTTTTCGAGGGGGACATAGACGCCTCCCACACCTTCGACAAGGACGAAATCACTAGATGTAACTACATTGCTGTAAGCAAGTTGCATGGCGTCCCAGTCGATGGGAGTATGGGAGAGTTCCGCGGCGACCGCCGGGGCCAGGGGCTGGGAGTAGCGAATGGGGTTGATTTGTTCGAGCGTGCAAGTGCTTTGACTGCAATGAGATAGGAATTCGGCGTCGGAGCTGACCAGGCCGTCGCGGGTGGAACGGCAGCCTGTGGCGATGGGTTTGAAGACGCCTACTTTTTTCTGTACGTTCTTTTTTTCATAGGATTTGCAGATAGTGGCGGCGATAGCGGCGGCGGTGAGGGTTTTGCCTACGCCGGTGTCGGTTCCCGTGATGAATAAGCCTTTGGCGGGAATAAAGTTATGTCGTTTTGCCATGCTGCCAACAGGATTCTTTATCCGGTTCATGGGGCCTGGATTTCCTGCGGAGCATTATCGTATAACTGCATAGAAAATCAAGGGATTATGAATGAAAAAGAGGAAAGGCGGAGGCGAGGCTTCGAAGTGTGCCTAACGGCTCAAGGTGTGAAAGGGAAAAGAGTGATTAGTGGTTTGTGGCGAGTGGCGGGATGGGCAAGGTTGGCAAAATGGGTAAGAAAAAAATGGGTTCAAAATGCGCTGAAATGCACCGGAATTGCACCGGAATGACCCTGAAATGCACCGATTTGACCCT
>CAZOTP010000265.1:0-4917 GCA_964582655.1 uncultured Pirellulales bacterium
TCCTGGGCATCCAGGGCGTCATGGACATTGACCGGCCGCGGATCACCAATCCGTCATACTTTTCCAAGATCGATAAGCTTCTGGTGCTGGGAATCGAAGGCGAAGCCGACATCATGAAGCCTTATACCTGGGCCCGGATTGGCTGGGATCTCTTTCACTGGCAGAATCCCGTCCAGACAGGTTTGGCCATGACGGAAAAAAACGATCAGGCCTGGTACGGATTTAATAACTTCATCGACATGGGTAACACCATGATCAGCATCACCAACGCGTATCATGGCCAAAAGCCCAACCGATGGATCGACTTTCAGCTCGCCTGTTCGCGCGATGGATACCATTGGCAGCATGTGGCAAATCAGGAAACCTTTTTCCCCCTCGGGGCCAAAGACTCCTGGGATGCCGGCATGGTCTGGTATCCCCAGCTAATCGATTTGCCCGGCGAAGATAAGTACTTCATCTTTTATGACGGCTCTTCCTCACTCCATGACGTGGTGGATGAGGCCGATCCGAAACGGTTTCCGATTTATAACATGGGTGTCGCATTCCTGCGAAAAGACGGCTTTGTCAGCGTCGAGAACGACGGTTCCGCGCCAGAAGCAATTCTGGAAACCAAACCCATTCGCTTCCGCGGCTCACGGCTTTACATCAATGCCGACGCGGCAGAAGGTTCCCTCCGAGTGGAACTGGCCGATGTACAGGGCAACACGATCCCCGGATTTTCCAAACAAGAGGCTTCTGCCATTCCAGGGGACAGCATCCGCCATATTGCAGAATGGTACGGGAAAAATGATATCCGTTCTCTGGCAGGAAAAACAGTAATCCTTCGCTTTTATCTGACGGGAAATGCCAAACTCTATTCCTACCGATTCGGCCCCGCCGATCCGCACCCGTAACTTTAAAGCAAAAAATTCAAAAACCTTATAGCGTAAAGGCGCCGTATGAAACATTTCGGATTTCTAAAAAGCGGTTTTGCGCCAATGATAATTGTATCGCTTTGGCTGGGGAGCGATGTCACGCGGGGAACGGATTATTGGCTCCCGACAAACATCCCTGTTTACAATATTCCCCCTTTGCCCGCCCTGGAGCCTGTTGATCTTTTTCAAGGGCGCCATCTTTTGATCTATGACTACCTTATTGCGGAATCCGATCATCTGGATCGGAAAATCCATTCCCCCCGGCGTTTTCTCGATACCCCGATCCTCGGATATGAACAGCATACCACGCAGCCCTACATGACCGTGATTCGCGATCCGCAGACCCGCAAGTTTCGCATGTGGTACAATCATGGCATTGGAAAAAACGCCTATATTGGCTATGCCGAATCGGAGGATGGGATTCACTGGGAAACGCCTTCGCTGGGCATCTATGGACCGGATAATCGCGTCTGGCAGATCTACGGGTATGATACCAATGTAATCGATGAGGGATCGGACTTTCCCCGCCCCCAGGAACGGTTTAAACTCGCCTGGTGGGGAGGTGTGACGCCGGAAAGGCTGCAAGAAGGTCTGCGGCTGGCGGTTTCCCCCGACGGCATTCACTGGACCGCGTACGAACACAATCCCGTGCTGCCCACCAAAGTCGAGGGTGATCCACGCGTACATATGCGGGTCAGCGATATTGCGGATGTATTTTACGATCCGATCCGCAAGCGGTACGCGGGATTCTTCAAAGCTTCGGCACTGGCATCAGACGGGTATATCGGCGGGCCGCGAGCGGGTGAGCTCTACCGCCGCCTGGTCATTATGAGCGTCAGCGACGATTTTTTCCACTGGCGGCGTCCCTGGCGGGTGATGGTTCCGGAGCCGCGGGATGAAGGCTTGCAGGAATTTTACAGCAGCTGCCCGCCCCTGGTCCGCGGGAATTTGATGATCAGCTTTGTCCGCATGCTCCATGATGAGTATCCCGTCGAGCCGGGCGGCGAAGCGGACGGCATCGGCTATACCACGCTGGCGACCAGCCGCGACGGCGTAACCTGGCAGCGACACGACGAGATTTTCTTCGACCGAAATCCCCGGCCCGACAACTGGGACCGGGCGATGACGTGGATCGGGTCCGTCCTGACCGTGGGGAATGAACATTACCTGTATTACGGCGGCTATAAACTGGGGCATAAAAAAGAGCCCAAACGATGGCGGCAACTGGGGGTTGCGAAAATGGATCGGGACCGTTTCGTGTCCCGCGGCGCTTCCGGGGAAACGCCCGCGCATATTTTAACCATTCCCTTTCGCGTTCCCTTGCAAACATCCTGGACACTTCATCTCAACGCCAAGGCGGATGAGGGAAAAATTCGGGTTCGCATCTGCCGCGAAGACGGCACACCTCTGGCCGGCTATGATTATGCGGATATGCAGCCGGTAACCGGAGACGGTTTGTCTTTACCCATCTCCTGGATCCAAAAAGAAAATATTGTATCGAACTTCGTCCAGATTGACTCAGAGATTATTCGTTTGGACTTCGAAATCACCAATGCCCGGCTGTTCGGCGTTGAGGCTGTCAAAAATAAATGAGAACCATACATTCTTCATGATGTCTTCCCGCATCCTACCGCGAAAGGATTCAAAATATGAAACCGAATTCCTTACAGCATCTTTTGAAAAAACGGATATTCAAATCCTGTTTTCTGATAGAGTTTCTTCTGCTGCTGCATCTGTCATCTCCTCTGACCGCAGAGCCCAGCCCTTCACGGCCTGTTTCCATCGAAAATCAGAGACAGCTCTTCACCGATGACGTTCTCATCGACAACATGCAAAACCTCTCCCTGAAACTCCACGAACCAATCCCTCGCGAGATCTGCTTCTATTTCGACCGGCCCTGGGAGGGTATCGTCAGTTTCTGCCCGATCGTTCTCAAGGAGGGAAATCGTTATCGAATGTGGTATCGCGCCATGGATGAAGTGCCCGATGAATCCGGCAAGATGACCAGCACGCATAGTTTTACCGCCTATGCCGAAAGTGCAGACGGCATTCAGTGGCTCAAACCCAATCTTGGATTGTATGAATTCAACGGCTCCACGGAAAACAACATCTGCGTGAACAATCCGAATATCCACGGCGGCTCGGTCTTTCGTGACGGCAATCCCTCGGCTCCCGAAGATCAGCGATACAAAATCATCGGCGGCGGCCCCGAAAAACTCGCTCACATCTACGGCGCCGTCTCACCCGACGGCATTCATTGGACGCCGATCCCTGACCCTCTGGTCATCGCCGACGAACAAGATCCCCAGCTTGATACCCACCCCAGCGCATTCTGGGATTCCTTTCGCAAAAAATACGTGCTGTATCATCGCGGCTGGTATCCCGACCATGAAATCACCGGCTGGGCAACGGATGAGGGGGCATCCAAAAAACGCATCCGCGCCATTCGTTTCTGCACTTCCGACGATTTTCTTCACTGGTCGGAGTGGCAATATATCGATATCAACGAAAAGCCCTGGACGGAACATTTATATACCAATTCCGCTCAGATTTATTATCGTGCGCCGGTTTACCTGATGTTTCCCAAGCGGTTTATGCCCCAGCGGAAATTTTTCCCCGATTGGCCTGTCAAAGGTCTTTCTGACGTTCTTTTTTTAGCCAGCCGCGACGGGGTTCATTTTCCCAAGCGCTTTCCGCAGGCGTTTCTGAGGCCCGGTCTTGACTCGAATAACTGGCATGACCGCACCGTTTATATCGCGCGTGACGTTGTCCCCACGGCTCCCGGCGAAATGTCCCTTTATATTCTGCAAAATTATCGCACCCCAAATGTCCACATTCGCCGATTTACACTTCGGGAAGACGGCTTTGTCTCTGTGAATAACGCCTGTCCGGCCGGCACGCTCCTTACCAAACCGTTTGCCTTCAGCGGCTCGGAGCTGGAAATCAATTATTCCACCAGCGCCGCCGGACATATCAAAATTGAGCTTCTTCATGCCGACGGCACTGCTGTCCCCGGCTTTGAGATGGATCATTGCAAAATCATCTTCGGGGATCAAATCTCCCGACTTGTGAAATGGGAGGATCATCCCGATCTGGCCGCTCTGCAAAACCGGCCCGTCCGCCTGCGATTCGAGCTGCTCGACGCCGATCTGTTCAGTTTCAAATTCCTGAAACCGGATGAAATCCTGGAGAAAAAACCGTGAAGAATATGCCGCATTTCTTTCTTTTAATCCTTGTTTTTACAATGTCCGCACAGGGAGAATTTCGTTTGACTTACCTTCCAGAAAAAAACATCGAGCCGGACGATCCCAAACTGGATCTGGGCTTCTGGTCTCTTCGCACCGGCGACGTCTCCTTTGAAGTCAAACCGGAAAACGCACTGGTTACGTACGATACGGAAACGGAGGATGTCCGCGGAGGCGGAGGCCGCTACTACCGTCGTCAATTTACTCTGGAAGAATTCAACGATACCACCGATTTACGTATCGAAGCAACTCTTTCGGTGGAACACTCCGTTGGGTCCCTTGCGGCGACCTGCATCCAGTTTACCACCGCCTGCGGCCGAACGTTTGGAGTCGGTTTTGTCCGCGACCGCGCCTGCGGGCCCACTGACAAAGTCATCCTCTACGCCGACAGCGGCGAAACCCTGGAACGGTTTCATAGCTATAATACCGACTGGCTCTGGCAGGTGAGGGAACTGGGCGGTTATATCCTGCCCGTAAACCAGAAGCGAACCTATATCCTGGAGTTGCTCCGCAACGGCGACGGTCCCGAGGACGATACTATTCGTCTTACGATCGAAGGCTCCCCGGAAAAACCGCTTACGGCACGACTGCCGGATTTGCCCGTTCGCGCCGCGGTGCCGGGATTGATTGTGGGTCATCCGACGATTCATGGCGGCGGTCAGGCCGCATGGTATCGCATTGAAATCTCCACAACCGGAAATTCAGCCCCCCCCGGCGCCGGCGGGTGGGGGGCGGCGGGCGGGGGGTGCGGGGGGGGG
>CAZOTP010000266.1:0-4912 GCA_964582655.1 uncultured Pirellulales bacterium
GGCCAAGAAACATAAACTGACGACGGCGGGCGGGATGCCCGTGGACAATGATTTAAATTCCCTGACGGCAGGCCCGAAAGGCCCTGTGCTCCTGCAGGATGTGCACCTGATGGAGAAGCTGGCGCATTTCAACCGGGAGCGGATTCCCGAGCGGGTGGTGCACGCCAAGGGAGCCGGCGCGCACGGGATTTTCGAATGCACGGCGGACATGTCGAAATACACGCGGGCGAAGTTTCTTTCGCAGGCGGGCAAAAAAACGGATGTGTTCGCGCGGTTTTCGACGGTCGGAGGGGAGAAAGGCTCGGCCGACGCCGCGCGCGATCCGCGAGGCTTTGCCGTGAAATTTTATACGGAGGAGGGCAATTACGACATGACGGGCAACAACACGCCCGTGTTTTTCATCCGCGACCCGCTGAAGTTCCCCGATTTCATTCATACCCAGAAACGCGATCCGGCGACCAATGCGCCCAACGCGGATATGTTCTGGGATTTTCTCTCGCTGACGCCCGAATCGATCCATCAGGTGACGATTCTGTTCAGCGATCGCGGCACGCCGAAAAGCTACCGGCACATGAACGGCTACAGCAGCCATACCTTCAAATGGTATAACGCCAAAGGAGAGTATTTCTGGGTGCAGTACCACTTTAAAACCCTGCAGGGAATCCAGAATCTCACCCGTGAGGAAGCCGCCCGTCTGGCCGGGGAGAATCCCGATCACGCGACGAAAGATTTGCATGAAGCCATCGCCCGGGGGGAGCATCCGTCCTGGCGAGTCTGCGTGCAGATCATGACGCCGGAACAGGCGAAGACCTATCGCTGGGATATTTTCGATATCACCAAGGTCTGGCCGCACAATGATTTTCCGCTGATCGAGATCGGCAAAATGACGCTGAACCGCAATCCGGACAATTATTTTGCCGAGGTGGAGCAGTCGGCGTTCAGTCCGGGAAATTTCGTCCCCGGCATCGGCGCCTCCCCCGACAAAATGCTCCAGGCGCGAACGATGTCCTATCATGATGCGCATTTGTACCGGCTGGGGCCGAATTATCAGCTCCTGCCCATCAATGCCCCCAAGGCGTGCACGGCGGCCAATTATCAGCGGGACGGGTATATGCGTCTGGACGCCAACGGAGGCGGCGGGCCGAATTACTGGCCCAATTCCATGGGCGGGCCTGCACCCGATCCCTCCTATGCCGAACCGCCGATTGATCTGGAAGGCCGGGCCGCGCGGTACCCCTATGAACTGACCGAGGATGATTTTTATCAACCCGGGGAACTGTATCGGAAGGTAATGACCGAGAAAGACCGCGAACATCTGATCGGCAATATCGTCGCTCATTTGAGAAACGCGCAAAAACGGATTCAGCTTCGCCAGACCGCGCTGTTCTTCAAAGCGGACCCGGATTACGGACGCCGTGTGGCCAAGGGTCTGGGGCTGAACGAAAAAGAGGTGGAACGCCTTGCCGCCCTGTCCCAGGACGAACGCGTCAAGGCGACTTCCGCCTGACGGTCGGCGTTTGTATGCCGTACGGTTATGGGCGCCAGGCAAATTCACGGCGGAGGTCTTCGGCGGTCTGGAAGATCGCCGTAACCTGCTCATCCGTTACCTGATGGTCCATGTTGATGCAGCACAAACCCGTGAGCGCCGGATCGCCGGATTCCTTGACGAGTTTGCGAATGATCGAGGAAATCTGGTTGGGTGTCTGGTGAATTATTTCCACGGGGCTCAGGCGAATGTTGAAAAAGGTGTTGGGCAGATGTTTGCGGAGCAGGGTGACGTCGCCTCCCCAGCCCAAGTCGAGAAAGTCCAGGTGTGGGAGTTTGGCGAAGGACTGTGCGTAACGGTGGGGATCCGCGCCGCAGTAGTGGATGCCGAAGGGGCGGTGAGAAAGGCTCCAGCGGGCGTCGAAGGACATCAAAAATCTTTCATAATCCTCGGTGGAAATCATGGTATTGGAGCATTCGCTGTGCAGGAACACGGGCCTGGCGATGTTGTGGACGTTGCGGTTGACGCTGATGGAGGTGGAGCCGGTGTGTTTCTGGACAAAATCGGTGAATTGTTCGATCGCCCGGGCAATCTCGGCGGTGAACCGGTTTACCTGTTCGGGCTGGTCGAACAGGTCCATGAAGAAGTTCTGCCCTCGCAGGTCGAGTGCGAGATTGAGGATGCCCGCCCAGCCGACATCGCCGGTGAGGGCGCCGTATTTGAGCCGGAGCTGGTCGAGAAGGGTTTGGAAGCGGCCAAACGCGGGGCTGGCAAGGGCCTGGTCGGCGGAGATTTGCAGGGAATCCCGGTGGGCGGGGAGGACTTCCGGCGGGCCGTCTTCCCGGTAGAGGATTTTGCACCCGAACATTTCCGAGAGCAGGTAGCCGGCGGCGAGGTGGACCGGTCCGACGATGGGGAGAGATTTATCCCGGTCACGGCCCAGGCCGAACCGCCCCCATTTGTCGTAAAGGACTTGCTCCATCTTCCGTTCATCTTCGACGCGCCGGGCGGGATGGTAGAAGAAATCCTCATCGAAGGTCAGGCCGGCGTGTTTGTGCCACCACGAGGGGGCCAGGACGATTTCGACGGGGAGAAGCCCGGTTGTGGAAATACAGGGATTTGTCATGCAGGTGCCTTTCCGGTGCTCCGAAGGCCGGAAGAGTTTTGTATGGTTCGCAAAGACATTCTTATCCTCCAAGGGAGACCAGCAGGGTCATCGTGCCGATGATGGCCAGAACGCCCAAAATGCACAACAGGAAACCGAAACAATCCGTTCGATCCCATTTGTCCAGCTCCCAGTCGGAATGCGGAAACAGCTTGAGGTGATCGAACCGATGAGGATTAGCATAGGAAAGCTCCAGTTCCCGCTGGTCCTGCTGATGGTCCGCATGGACCACGGTTTTCATTTTGACAAAGAAGCGGTTGAGCCGGTGAGTGTCTTCCGGGCGTGTGAGGCATGAGACGGTCATGAGAATGAGAAAGGGGACGATGGTGCGAATGAGGATGCGGAGGGTTTCGTTGAGGGCGTAGGGATTGTGTTCGAGGTCGAAGCCCAGGCGGTGAAGTGCGAGGAGTTCGAGATTGAGCATTCCGTCGCCAAATTGTGTGCCATCCGGCCGGAGCTTGATGTCTTTGGTCCAGAAGAGGGATTTCATGGGATGGGTAAATTGTTTGGTAAAGGATGTTCCGGCCTGAATCGGCGCCGGGGCTTCGCCGACGGAAAGCCCCTGTTTCTGCCGAAGATTCCAGAGATCGATTTCTTTCTGTCTCTGCTGGACATCCAGAACTCCGGCGACATAGCGTTTTTCCATGGGTTTGGGGTGGGTGGTTTTCAGAAGAGCCGGATTGATCCGCAGGGACGGCACCGCGAGCGGGGCGGCGATAGGGATGATGTAAAAAAGGAGAGCGGTGATGACGATGGAACACCAGGCGGCGGGCCGGGTGGCGCGGCGCCATTTCAGACCGAGCCAGAAGCTGGCCGCGACAATCACGTTCAATTCCCAGACAAGCTTGAGGATCTGGAGAATAGTGTCAAACTGGGTGGCGATCAGCCCGGCCCCGAGGATCACGCAGGCGCCGAAGATTCGGCCGATGAAGATATAGTGGCGTTCGGACTGGTTTTGGATGAAGGGACGATAGAGGTTGTGGGTCAGCAAACCGGAGCAGGTAATCATCTGGCAGTCGGCGACGGACATCATGGACGCCATCAGGCAGGCGATCATCAGGCCCAGCAGCCCCATGTTCAAGGGGCCCAGGAGGTCCATCGCCGCATATCCCAGAACGAGGTCCGGAGAAGAGAGAGAGTCCCGGTAGAGAACAATCGCCAGAAGGGCGAGAAATCCCCAGAAAACGGAGCAGAATCGTTTCATGAAGCATCCGGTCACGAACCCGATGCGGCTGGTGTATTCATCTTTCGCCGACCCGATGGCGACAAGCTGATTCGGCTGGATCATGACATTGATCAGCGCCATGCCGGAAATGGCGAGGATGTAATACCAGGTGAAATCGATGGCATAGGGGGAGCCGAAGATTTCGAGCATGGATTCGCCAAGCTGCTGATGCATGGTTCGCAGCGCTCCGAGGGCGCCGGACCCGCCATAGAGGGTGTTGATTTTATGGAAGGCAAAGGGGAAGAGGATGATGGAGAGAATGAGGATAAAGAATCCTTTTATAATGTCGGTGACAAAGGCGGAAGCGAGTCCCCCGGCCATGGCGTAAATCATGACGACCGCACAGACGAGCCAGATGAGGATGCCCGGATTGAGGTGCGAAAATTCCTTTTGGGGTTTGAGAATCTGCAATTCGCGGAGCCGGTCTTTCTGGGCGTCGGTAAGGGATTGATAATCGGCTTTTTTCAGATCCTCCAGTTCCATCGCCAGAGCGTATTGCTGTTTCTGGGACACCGTAAACTGCTCGTGCGGTTTAGGGGTCATGGCCAGAATGGTTTTCGTCATGGCGCTGAATCCGGCGGAGAGAAGGGTCATCAGCGTGAGCGTGCCGACCACGGCATAGACGGCCCCCATGCGGACCGAGCCGTAGCGTTCGATGAAAAAATCGCCCAGCGTCAGCAGCCGCATGCGGCGATACCAGGGGGACGTCAGCCAGTACACCGGCGTGGAGAACAGATAAATCAGGGAACTCCACATACCCGAAGCGCCGTTGGTGAAGGTGGTGGTGGCGGCGCCGACGGCGGTATCGGGCGAGGTCGATTGACCGAAGGACGCGAACGTCTGTATGAATTTTCCGAACCGCCGACCCGCCAGAAAGTAATCTTCCTGATTGTGAACGCGTCGCATCGCCCAGAACCCAATCGCAAGGATGATGGCAAAAAACACTGCGATGACAATCCAGTCCAGAGCGGCCAGTCCATACATGGTCCACCATCCTTATCCAGGCGGAAACGGTTTTTCAAATTACCACCCGCTG
>CAZOTP010000267.1:0-4901 GCA_964582655.1 uncultured Pirellulales bacterium
GCCCCGCGTTCACATAATTGGCGGCTTTCACCAGCCGAACCGCCGCCCGGCACAATTCCTCCCGCACATTCTCCTCCAGGGCCGGGCTGGGAGCCTCCTCGATCAGCTTTTGATACCGTCTCTGCAAACTGCAATCCCGCTCCCACAAATGAACCACATTTCCCGCCGCATCCGCTAAAAACTGCACCTCCACATGTCTGGCCCCGTCCACGTATTTCTCGATAAAAATATCCGCGTTCTTGAATGCGCTTGCGGCCTCGGTTTTGGCGCTGTGAAATCCCGAACGCAGACTCATCTCATTCTGGGCGATCCGCATGCCTCGTCCGCCGCCGCCCGCCGACGCCTTGATAATCACCGGATACCCGATTTTCGACGCCAGCTTGGCCGCCTCGTCTTCGCTTTCCAGGGGCTTGTCTTCGGAACCCGGCACGACCGGAACCTTCGCTTTCTTCGCCAGTTCCCGAGCCGCAATCTTGTCGCCTAACAGCCGCATGGACTCGGGGGAAGGCCCGATGAATGTAATCTTGCAATCCCGGCACACTTCCGCAAAATGAGCATTCTCCGCCAGAAACCCATATCCCGGATGGATCGCCTGCACATTGCTGATTTCCGCGGCGCTGATGATCCTGGCGATATTCAGATAACTTTCCGAAGCTGACGCCGGACCGATACAGATTGCCTCATCCGCCAAGGAAAGATAACTGGCATCCCGGTCCGCCTCCGAATACACAGCCACGGTCTGGATTCCCAGCTCTTTGCATGCCCGGATTACCCGCAATGCGATCTCCCCGCGATTGGCTATCAGTATCTTTGAAAACATAGTGTTGTTGTTTCCGGCTTGATTGTTTTTTCACACCCCTTTTGTACGACTTCCTTTTTCTTCATTCCCCGGAGCTGGTATCAGTCCGGTTTCACCAAAAACAGCGGTTGGCCGTATTCAACCGATTGGCCATTGTTCACCAGAATCTTTCGGATCGTACCCCGAATTTCTGCTTTGACTTCATTCATCACCTTCATCGCCTCTACAATGCAGACGACGCTTTCTTCATCGACCGTCGATCCGACTTTTACAAAAGGCTCCGCCGTTGGGCTGGGGGCCGCATAAAACGTTCCCACAATCGGAGAGGGAATTTCTATCAGTTTCTCTTCCCCCGCACCCGATTCAACAACTCCGCCTGCCGCCGGAGCCGAGCTTCCCGCCGCTGGAATCCCGCCCGTAAGGGCTGCCGGCGCTACCATCGGCGCCATCGTAACCATGGGCATTGCAGAACCTGTTCCTCGCTTCAGCACAATCCGTGTCTGCCCATCGACGATCTCCAGCTCCGTCAGATCGTTCGACTTCATCAGATCCATAAGCTCTTTGACTTTATTCACTTCCATGGTTCACCTTGATCGTGCTTTGGGGTTCTCGGTTCTGCTGCCATACCCTACGCCCCGAACCTCACAACCGGAGACTTTCCTGCCCCTTTCCCATTCGGCTCAACACCCACCTGCCGCCCGAGGTAACCAAAACATCATCCTCGATTCGGATGCCGAACTTGCCCTCGACATACACGCCCGGTTCAATAGTAACTACCATACCTTCCTCCAGCTTCGATTGGCTTCGGGCACTCACCACGGGACCTTCATGCACCTTCAGACCAATCCCATGACCGGTTCCATGACCATACAGCGGATATCCGCTACGGCCTAATACCTCCCGCGCGGCCCCATCCACCGCAGACAACGGCACTCCAGACGCAACTGCATTTATAGCAGCCACTTGCGCTTTCAATACCCATCGATAGGCATCCGCAAAAGCAGTCGGAATTTTACCCACCACAAAACAGCGTGTCAAGTCGCTTCTGTAACCTTTCCAGATCGCACCCCAATCGATTAAAAATGGCTCGCCTCGCTTCAATTTTTTCATCCCCGGTTTGGCATGAGGCTCCGCCGCATGACTCCCAAACGCAACAATCGTCTTAAACGAAGGCCCTTCACTGCCGCGAATCGCCATTTCATAATCCAGTCTCGCCGCCACCTGCCTTTCTGTGATTCCCGGGGCAATCCATTCCTTCACCGCAACCATCGCCTCCTCCGCAATACGAACCGCCCGCCGAATCTGCTGAATCTCCCATTTATCTTTTTTAAGTCGAATTTCCGCCGTCAAAGCGCCAACCGCTTTTAGACGATGCCCTACCGCCCGGCGAAACGCTCCATATTGCCCCACCGTTACCGATTCCGCCTCCACTCCGACTTTCCCTTGTTTTTTTCCAAGAACCGTGGCCACGGCTTCCGCCATCACCCCCTTTCGCTCATGAACCCCCAGACGGGGGCATTCCTGTTTCAATTGCACCACATAGCGGCTGTCTGTAACCATTACATTGCGATTCCCCGCCAGGACAAGCACGCTGTCTTCCCCCGAAAAGCCCGTCAAATAGCGAACATCCACCGGATCTGCCACCAAAAATCCCCACAATCTCTCTGACTTCATGCGTATTCGGAACTGTCGCAATCGACTTAAATATCTCATATCCATAGTAATATCAATAAATTAAAACTATTTCCGATGATGCGTAAACCATAAATGCCAGGCCGTAAAACGTATCAAAACATTTGCATGCGCAAAAAAACGCCCGAACTTGCCTGTCCGGGCATTGATTATGACATTCTTTGATGCGTTGACGGCCATTCTCCCAACAGGAATTCTCCTGACGAAGAACCCGATCATCCTCGATTACTTGCGATGCCGGACCTTCCATCGTGCCCGACGTTTCTTGCTGCCCACTTTTCGTCTTCGTCTCGGCTTACTCATTCATATCTCCATGTAACAAATCATTGCAGTCCTATTTTTCGAAGAACGGTATATTACTCAACCTTGCATTCGGATGCAAGCTTCCTCATGAAAAAATGCAGATTTTCCAAGATCCCCAAGAAAATGAATGTATCTATCGAACAAATAAGAACTTACGCACACTTAGCCATCGCCCCTTCCGCCCCTTACTCCGTGGAACCGGAGGGGATTTTATAGGCACTGCCCACGGCAAGGATGATCCATAAGATATCATGCCAGGAAAAACTGGCAACAAAAGCCAGGTAAATCGCGATTTTATCCACCACAATATCCGTGAATGCCTCCTTGACATATCCGGCCAACTGCTGTGAATTCCCCGTGGTATCCGCATAGTGCAGTAATAGATGAAGCCGTTTTTGCTTCTCATCCAGTTTTCCCAGAGTGTCCTGGATTTTCTGAATTCCGCGCTGAATCTCCTGCCGCTCCTGGGGCTGAGGTTCGATCCCCGTAATATGGATCTCCGTCAGCCGATTGGCGAATTCCTCCGTCCACTCCCCCTTCCGCCGTAAATTCTGACAGACCACGTCAAACATTACATTCGAATCCTGAATCAGGGCTTGGATCTCTTCCTCCGACAGCATGGCCTGCGATTCCAGTTCCTTCGACAGCTTGGCCTGCTGTTTGGCTTCCTCCTTTTCTTTCATATTGATGATTTCTTGCTGCATTTCCGGAAGAACATACCACTTGGCGATAAAATATTTTCCTGCCAGGATGCAGAAAATCGCCATCAAAGAAGCAATTACTCCCAACAGAGCTCTTCGCTCCCGGGTAAATATGGACATGGCAAAACCAATCAGCGCCCCCAGAATCCATGCCACAACTCCAAATTCGTATTGAACCGCACAGGCAATCCCTGCCCAGGCCATCGCACCCAGAATTGCCGTAATAAACCCCGCACCAATGGACATGGGAAATCCAGCCAGTCTTCGGATGAAATCCCACTTTTCGGAACTGGGCGCCGATTCGGAATCCTCTTGATACTCGATTTCAGGACGCAATTGTTTTCGGCACGCCGGACAAGATTTCGCCGCAGGTGAAATTGACGTTCCGCAATGGGGACAACTCATCGAAGCTGAAAGGCGATTCTCCTCGCCGTGCCCTGTCGTTTCCGGCATATCCGAAAAGAGCAAATCCTCATTTCCCTCCGCAGTGGAATTGGATTGGGAAGCCTCCCGCCGGGGAGGGATGGCCGCGATCGCCGCCGGAGTACCAGGCAGCAGCGGTACCAGGACCGCCTTTTTGCACTGCGTACAGCGCACCCGCTTCCCCGAAAATTCCACCGGAACACCCAGTTTCTGATTGCAATACGGACAATAAATCTTGATCATGATTCACCCTTTTCGCAAAACACCCGAGAACCATTCTCCTTTCACAACAGCATGCCTCCAAAACGTGCGACTTAGAAAAATGAACCATCCAGAACTCCTGTCATTATACTGGATCCAATCGGAAATTCAATTCTTTTTTGGAGATTTTCGAATTTCTAAAGCGTCTTTTGCGCATTCCAACTCCGTCCGGGAACATATCCGGACATTACAAAACGTTGAAAAAAGGCTTCGTTTACATTGCCAAACGAATGGATACCGTAGTTCCATCGGGGCAATTATCAAATTCCAGCCGAACGGTGTCCTTCTCCCTGTGCATGCGGGTAGGAATTTCCGCTCCGCCGGAATCTTTCGTCACGACCGCTTCTACATCCGCACTCCCCGTCCACACACAAACCGTGGCAGGGGTCTGGGCAGGACCTCGAGTCACAAACTCAAGAACGCCTTCCTCATATCGTTCGGATACCAGCCGATGGCTCCCGTGCACTACTCCCGCGGCCCCCTTTTCCCCGTTCTCCCAAACCATTATATCCTTATAAATTCCGCTTTGTTTCGGCGCAAGAACCATATTCTCCACTATACCCAGGTCCGGGTCAAATATATCCATCCAGCGGCCGGGAATGGATACATTGGCGGTTTCCGCATGAGCGATCAGAAACGGCCCCCGCTTCCTACAAATATATCCCGGGGACGAAAGTTAATGATTCCCCTTTCGCAAAACTTCTTTCTGCAAGGGCAGATAA
>CAZOTP010000268.1:0-4871 GCA_964582655.1 uncultured Pirellulales bacterium
CTGACAAACCGGAGTATCCCCGCCGGGCGGTAGTCCAAAAGATCGTCCCCGATATAGATTCGAACCGGATATGCTCGATTCGCCTCCTGGAGCTTCAGCTCATCAGTGGGGAAAAAGTCCTGAGCGTGAAAATCCTTCGGTCGTCCCCACAGGGTTTCGGGGCTTTTGATATCCCGCAGCATTGCGTAATCCGCATCGCTGGTGGGAAAATAAAAGTTAAAAAGATACACATCCTTTTGCCCCATGGAAAAATAATTTGCCATTCCTGCCCGATACATGGCGCCATTTGCCCCGAATGCGTCCGGACTGGCAACAATGCGGCAGGGTGTGCCTTCGGCCAGAGACAGAAATTCCCCCAGCGGAATGTCAAATCGGAAATTCATTATGTTCGGCAAAAAAGAGGAAGGAACGACATACTCGACCAGTCCTTCTTTAATCCACACAGGTACGTCCAGTCCGATCTGCCGGCAGTGCTCCACGGTATCAGCAACCCGCACGATCAGGAATCGGTTCTTGCCGTCTTTTTGGTTCTTTTTCGCCAGCCGCTGATGGGCTTTGCGCACCATTTCCGTAATCAGCTCCGGTTTTTCCTTGCCCGGCGGGAAAAACATATAATGCCGGGTAAAATCCATCTCGAAACCATCCGCTGCATACCCATCAATCAGCTCGTATATCTGCCCCATCCGGTATTCGCGGACCGCCTCGTGCTCGAAATTAAGAAGATACGGACAATAATCCGGGAAAATACCCACCGCAGGATCGATCGGCCCGATGGTCAGGTCCTGATGGTTCATCCAGAATTTACCGGTAAGGGGATGCTCGGCAGGGTGCAGCTTCTGCGCAAAATGTGCGTCATTCATCCGCAACGAAGGCACGAACTCCAGGCCTTTCTCCTTTGCCCGCTGCATGACCAAGCCCAGAATATCGATACCCTGCTCCCGCAGCATTTTGCCAACCCGATAGACGCGGGGATAGACCGGACTGGGATTGTCCGGCCGGTGGCTCTCCGTCATCCGCCAGTCCAGCGACGCCGCCACCTTGCCGGGGTAATACGCCTGATCGGAACCGAGATTTCCGCAATAGACTAACGTGGTTACCCCCGTACCCGCGAGAATATCCACCGGATAATACAATTGCCGTAATTGAAATGGCCCCCGAAATTCTTTGATCGCGCGGTCGCCGTCATTGTTCAAAAAAAATCGGGAAGGAACTTTCGACTCCTCCGCTCCCACTGCCATTGAAATCATTATTACCGGTAATAGAAACATGGAAATAGATTTCCGCATGATTTTGACTCCGGTTTCATTTAATTGACCTTATCTGTTTTTTCTTCCAATTCGTCGCTTCGCAGCATGGCCTCTACGGTCCATGCCAGCATCCACGCCGCATTCTCCGGCGGCTTCATGCCCTCGGCGCCGCCGTTGACTTCCAGACAACCCCCTTTACCAAGGATATCCTCGCATGACCAGGATACGATCCAGTCCCATGCCTTTTTCGCTTTTGCCCCATAATCGTTCATTTCCGCTTCCGTTAAAAATCCCAGACTGCGGCAATCCAGATAATTCATGATCGCCGCCGCCGCCATCCCCGTAAACGCGTTGTCTTTTCTGAAGATTCCCACCCCGCCGAAATCATGCTGACATGTATCAAATATCCGCTTCATTGCCATGGTGACCCGGGATTGGATTGTTTTCTTGACGGAGGCATCATCAATTGCCTGGTACAGTTTCATCAGAAACAGCGATATCTCCCGCGTCCCGAATCCCCAGCACATCCGGTCATAACGCAGCATCCCCAGACCGTGCTCCGCCTGTATCTCTAGCGGCCATGGACAAATCACCCAGTTGCCGAACTCCTCCGAAAAACATCCTTCCGCCATTCCCGGTTTATGCTCGCGCAGATAATACCCGGCCAATCCCAGCGCATCCTGAAGCACCTCCTTTCGTTTCGACAACTCATAATAGCACATCAGCCCCAAACCCACCTCCGACAAGTCGGAAGGAAACGCGCCGTCCATCCCCTGGTCCACTCCCGTTGGCGCATAGCCGATCCGGAAATAATACGGCTGATCTGTACGAAATTCCTGTAGATGATCGTATGCGGCCGCGGCCCGGCTTAAAAAACTCGTTTCCTTCGGATGCTGCTTCATGAATCCTTCACATAGGGTATATAGCACCCATCCGTGATGGGCCGAACGGCATAGCAGGTATTCCGTCTGGGCTCGAACCGATTTGCCGGCCTTCTGGATCCATGCCTCATCGTGCATCTGCGAATAAAAATCCCATTTGCCCCCAATCGGATCGCGAATTACGCTCATCAGATACAGGGTATAAAGGTCCGCCGAAGCGATATAATCCTTACGATCCAGCTTTTTCGCCGCTCCATACAATGCCAGTGCCATATAAGGGGGCGAATGAAGATTCGGGGAAGCGACCAGGTCGGCCCCCGGCTTTTTCGAGGCAAAAGGCGTCTTGGTCGGGTCGGGCCTGCCGTAGGTGGTATGCGTCGTGGCAAAATGATCGCAGATCGCTTCCATGAGCTGCTTCTTTCGATTCTTTGCCCGGCCAGTCAGGCGTTCGGGATCACATGGTTCTCCCCCCTCAGCCAGTGTTGACTCTCCCGCCGTATTTGCCATGAGCGCACCGCCTGAAAACAGGACGGCCTGTTGTAAAAAATCCCTTCGATTTGGATATCCCATAGCCATTTCCTTTCGAGATTACAGTTTCGCAACCATCAAAAAAAACGGTTTCAGCCTTTTATATCGTAATAACGTTCAAGGGTCATGGCCGTTCTGGTAATGCCGGATAGGCGTTTCCGGCAATGGAGTCGTTTCAGACAGCCGGATAGAAACATCTCGATACACAACATTCCATCCCAATACCCGGCCCTGATCCAGACAGATTCTGGGAGTCATTCAAAACGGGAATTCCTGAATCGCCGGATCGGTTTGTTGCGGAATGGGCGGAGACTCCTGATTGTAGAAGGGCTTGTTGGCCTTTTCATGCCTGGCCAGGCCCTGCACCACAATGGCCTTGGGATGTTCCGGACACATATGCTCGCAGGCGCCGCACCCGATGCAAAGGGATACATCCGTTTCCGGATAGTGAACATGATCCCGTTTGACAGTAAAGACGGCGTGGGTCGGACATCCTTCCGCGCAGGCGCCGCAGTCCTGCTTGCGGGTATGAACAATGCATCGGTCTTTGAACAAAACCACTTTCCCAATCTGAGTGAGTTGTTTATCCTCCAGAGGCAAGGGCTGAATGGCCCCCGTGGGGCAGACGTTTCCGCAGAGATTGCAGGTGTAGGCGCAGTACCCCTTCTTGTAGCTCATGACGGGGACGAACAGGCCCTGCAGACCATACTCAAAGAAGGCCGGCTCGATGGCTTGTTCCGGACACAGACTGGCGCAAAGCCCGCAGCCGATGCAAGCCCGGCAGAATCGATCCCGTTCCCCCGCTCCCGGAGGCATAATCGGAGGCTCCGCATTTGTGGTACTGGAAAATGCACGGAGAGGCAGCGGAGATAATGCCAGTGCGGCGCCGGCAAGACCTGAGCCGGCGAGAAGTTTTCTCCGGGCCGGATCGGGGGATAGATCCGCCGATACCCCGCGAGCAGGGGAATAGGAAATTGCATCAACGGGACATACGGAAAGACAGTCGAAACAGGCAACACAGCGGGAATGGTCAACGGTTTTGTTGGCAATGTCGATGCAGTCCGAACGGCACAGGATCTGGCATTTCCCGCAGCGTATGCAGGTTTCAGGTTGAAGTCGTATTTTTACTAAAGATATTTTACCTATCAGCCCCAGAAACGTCCCAACCGGGCAGATTTGATTGCAGTACCACCGGTTTTTCCAGACGGCCAGAATTACCATGCCGGCAAAAACGATTCCCGTGAGGACCAGAGCGGCCGTGGAAAAAGGCGGCGCCTTCCCGGGCCAGATCGAGTACACTTCGAACGTTTCCAGAACACGGACCAGCAGATTTCGAACCGATGCAACCGCGGGCCGAAAAAGCATCGTCGAAAACCGGCCAAAAAGGCTGTAGGGATCCATGACGTTAATCAGGGAGACCGTTCCCATCGCCGCCGAGAACAGGACCAAAGCAAGAATGCCGTACCGGACGGAACGATGGATCGGAAAGGACCCCCTCTCGCTTCGTTTCCGGGTAAAGGGCCTCGCCAGGAATCGGATGCCATCGTGAAGGATGCCCAGCGGGCACAGAAACGAACAATACACCCGGCCAAAAACCACCGTCAGCAGGAGGATCAGAATACATCCAAAAGACGCCGCCGCCGTAAACGATAAAAAAAACGAAATTGCCGATGGCGTAAATTGAAGCGAGGCGAGAACCGGAGCGATCTTTGCGGAGATCCGCTCCGGGCCCAGGAACATCAGTAAAACAGCAATAAAAACGATCGAAGCAAATACCACCCGAATGGGTTTGAGAAGGTTGACGGTTTTGTATCTCTTCTTCACGGTCATTGTTCGGCGTTATGCGATACAAGCCAGGCCCCTTCCGGGGATGGCCATGGGGGATTGCGGGCAGTCCAACGGCTGCCGCCGTCAGACGGTGATCCGCTGGATACGGAGCTTATCCAGGTCCATGGTCCCAATTCCCAGATCATGCGCAAGCTTGATGTATTGGGTATGACCCGGTTCGCTTCCGAAGAGTTTCGCGGCGGCGGCGTCCGCGGCGACTATGTCGCGGCTGAGAATCAGCGCTTTTCGGATTTGAACATCCTCCGGCCGGGCGTTCTGGGGACCGTTATCCGTGGTCACCCGGTAGGCATCGACGATGTTGAGGGCCGGGGTGCGATAGAGACAAAATTCCGCGATGCATTCATGCAGGCCCTGCTTATGATAGAAT
>CAZOTP010000269.1:0-4846 GCA_964582655.1 uncultured Pirellulales bacterium
GTATTGCCGATCTCCCGCATGGCAATCGCCCGCGGATACACCACCGCCGTCCCCAGCCCCCCGCCCACCACAACCACCGTGCCGTATTTCTGAATGTGGCTAGGCTGTCCCAGCGGCCCCGCCACATAGCTGAATCCTTCCCCCACCTTCAAGTTCGTCATCTCCAGCGTACTCTTCCCCACCGTCTGCACAATCAGCGTAATCGTCCCTTTCGTTTGATTGACATTCGCCACCGTCAGCGGAATCCGCTCGCTGTGCCCGAACGCCCGCACAATCACAAACTGCCCGCACTGCCGCTTCCTGGCGATCCGCGGCGCCTCAATCTCGTACTGAGTCAGATTCGGCCCCAGCGTCTTCTTGTCCACCAGTCGAAACATCGATAAAACTCCATTGCAGGGTAATGGTTTTTCACTATCCGTAAAATTGTTTATTGTAGAGTATAATTTCTATAAATCAATACCACAGTTCCTCCCGCGGCGGGCCTCACCAGAGCCGGCTGTATATGCCGTATCTGACGCCGTAACAGCAGGTTATAATTATACCAAAACGCGATCCCAGGCAAAACGGCCTTTTCCCCCCGCACAAACTCGCTTGATCGATGAGAAATTTCCGGCTGGATGGGAGGCCTGGAAAATCTGGATCAGATTCCTCCTCCCGGAGATGACGCAAAAAGGGATTTTACAGGTCGGGAATGATTTCCGGGTAAAGAGTGCCGGTGGCGGAGATCTTGAAGATATAAATCAGCCCGGGAGTGAGTTTTCGATACACGACGTTGCCATAAATCGCCCTCACGCCGATGTCCTGCAGGGCAGCCGGGTTGTTAGAGAGCTTCCAGATTTCCTCCCAGAAAAGCTGCCGATCGGAAATCGAGAGTTTGTCGCAGAGGTCGGCGTATCGGGCAGGCTGCCGGTCGGGCGTCTCGATGGCAAAGCCCTGTTCGGGAGACATGGTTTCGCCATAGATCCGCCGCCATAGATAGAGCGAGCGTGCGCGGCCGTCCATGACCAGCGCGGGATCGAACGTTACGACCAGCGCATCGAAGTGGACGATATCGCCTTCGATTTCAAATTCTTTTTCGAGCACGCGTCGGAGGGGATCGTCCCGGTCGGTTTCCACGAAGAGCAGCCGGGTATAGAGCCTGCCGTCGCGGGTCTGCTGCGAAAGCACCTTGGCATAGCCGATCTGCGATTCCTGGGTGAGGTTGGCGATATTTTGGCGAAGAGCCTTGTTTTCCCGGAGCAGTTCCAGAAAGCTCCTCGCCGGCCGCACCAGCGGATACACGATCATCCCCGCAATCGCCAGACAGAGGGCCAGTAAAAGCAAAGTGGGAATTCGAATGCGTCCGATGATTCTATCTTTCATAATAACAGTATACACAATCCCCACGGTTCAGCAAATGTACCTTTCTGCCTGTTCGGAGCGTCACTCCCGCTTTCGGGCGACCCACTTTTTCAAATGAGAGGCAAGGTGAGTATTAAGGATGCTGTCTTTCGTAACCCAGCCTCGCTGGGCGGTGAGGACGCCGTATAGAATATCGTATAGGCCTTCCGTGGAATGGGCATCGGTGTTGATGCAGAGGGTAGCCCCGGCCTGTACCGCCTGCCGGCAGTGCAGGTCATTGAGGTCCAGCCGCCAGGGACTGGCGCTGACTTCCAGTGCGGTGTGCGTTTTTGCGGCATGCTGGAAAATCGCTTCAAGGTCCAGGTCCATCGGCTCCCGGGTGTTGATCATTCGTCCGGTAAGGTGTCCGATGCAGTTGACATACGGATTGTCCATCGCGCGGAGGATGCGATTGGTATTTTTTTTCCTGTCGCCGGTAAGGCCGGAGTGGACCGATGCGATGACAAAATCGAGCTGTTCGAGGATCTCATCCGGATAATCCAGCGACCCGTCGGGATGAATATCGACTTCGGAGGAGGCAAATACGGTAAAGCCTTTCATAGATTTGTTCAGTTTCCGGATTTTTTCGATTTGCTTCAGGAGCCGCCTGGCGTCCAGACCGTTGGCAATGACAGAGCTGGGGGAATGGTCGGAAATCGCGATGTACCGGTAGCCGTGTTCGCGGAGTGCCGCTTCGATGAGGTCTTCGATGGAATCGTGACCGTCGGAAGCGGGGGAGTGCATGTGCAGGTCGCCCCGAATATCATCTTGCCGAACCAGTTCAGGAAGTGACCTTTCCAGGGCCGCTTCGATTTCACCCCGGTCCTCCCGCAAAGGAGGAGGAATGAAGGGCAATCCGAGTTTTTTGTAGATGGATTCCTCGGTCTTTCCGGCGATAACGGTTTCCCCGTCAAACAATCCGTATTCGTTGAGTTTCCAGCCTTTCTTGACCGCCAGTTCCCGCAGGCGGACGTTGTGCTCCTTGCTGCCGGTGAAATACTGCATCGCGGCGCCAAAGCTGGTTTTGGGAACCACGCGCAGATCCACCTGAATCGTCTCGGAGCAAATCTCCGGATCGACAATCCGAACGGAGGCTTTCGTGTCGCCCTGAGAAAGAATCTGCTGAACGCCTTCGGATTCGAGGAATGCCTCGATGATGCTCTTCTGTTTTTTCCCGCAGGCAAGCAGGTCAATATCGCCGATGGTTTCCCGCCCCCGCCGAAGGGAGCCCGCGGGCACGATCTGGTCTACGTGCATGTTGTTTTGAAGCTGTATCATGATTTTTTGTGCCAGCGCATCCGCATGGCCAATAAGAATTCGCCCCTGGGCGGACTGGAGGAAGCGGATGCCCTTTTCAATCAGGGCGGCTTTCTTTTCGCCAAAACCGGAAAGGGTCTCCAGCGTGTGATTTTCAATCGCCTTCTGAAGGTCATCTAGCGAGGCTATGCCCAGATGTTTCCAGACCGCCGCCGTGCCTTTGGGACCGAATCCGGGAATTTTCAGAAGATCGAGAAGGTGCGGGGGAATTTTTTTCAACAAGTCCTGATGCACCTGAATCCGGCCGGTCTCCAGAAACTCCTGGATTTTTTCCACCGAGGATTTGCCCACGCCCGGCAGATTGCTAAGCTCCCCGCGTTCGGCCAGCACCGCCACATCCTGCGTGCATTCCTGAATCACCCGTGCCACTTTCCGGTAGGACGAGACGCGAAAGGGATCCTCGCCGAGGATTTCCATAATGTCGGCCATTTCGGTAAAAAGATCGCTGATCTGCTGATTTCGCACGTTGGTATCCGGATGTATGCCGCGTCGATTTGTCTTTGACTCTCGGGTCAGGGATTCGACAGTTCCTGCCGGAACCGAAGAAGATCATAGCTGTTGACAACGCCGTTTCGATTGATATCCGCGCCCTGGCACCAGTCGGGTTCGCCGCAGGGATTCAGCCAGCGGAATCGCAGAATATCCACGTCGTGACTGTCCAGAGCGCCGTCATGATTCAAATCGGCGGGGGAGTTATGCAATTCGTTGGAGTAGGCCGACGGGGAAACATGATGTTTCGGATCGGCGGTAATCAATTCGATGACTACGGAAGTGGCCGGGACCAAACTCCAGGGGATTTGACCGAAGATCGCCCCATTATCCTTCACGATGAGGAAGGAAGAGACATCCTGACCGGTTGATACCAGCTTCGCCGAGTGAATCTCCGCCCACGGTTCGCAACGGCCTGCTACGGTGAGATATTGCGGCGAGCCTCGAAGGAGAACCAGCGAGGGCTGCCGGGGCTGAAGACCGATCTGGTCAAAGGGAATCTCCTGCCAGCCGGGAATGGCGTACGCCGGAGAGGCCGCCTGTAGATTCAGGTTGAGATTCGCCTCATCCACAAACAGCGGATCGATTCCAAGCGGCTTGGAGCTGCCCAGCGGATTGCCGTTTTGATTGTTCGACTGAACCAGGTAATTTCGCGGCGGATTCGACGGGAAATCCGTCCAGCCGGCCGCGCCGCATTCGGTCCAGTATTGCTGAACAAAACCGTAAATCGTGGCCTTCAGATTGTAATCGTAGGCGATGTTGCGCTCCGCCTGGTTGTACTTGGGAAGTTCCGGCTGATCGCTGGGAATATTGCCAAGGCCTGGATAATATGTGCTCCAGTCCGGATTGGCGTTGAGAAAATTGGTCAGATAATTCTGCATATTGCTCAGTCCCCACGCCGGATCCTTGAACCGTTTGTCGATCATGATCGCCGAGCCGCAGTGCGACATAATGTTGTTGAGAATCTGATTGTCCCGCCCGCCTCCGATCATCACCGCTCGCTTGGCAATCTGGTAAAAAATGTTCTGCTGAATCAACTGTCCGCTGCCCCCGTAATCCAGATAGACCCCATGGACCCCTTCCCCGCCGAACGCGCTTTGCACATGATGGATAAAATTGTACTTGATTTCCGTGCCTCGCGCGGCCCAGTCCTTGTAGTTGTATAACGCCCCATTGTCATCCACCATCTGGCAGACATTGTAGATTTCATTGTACGTGATGGCAATCTCATTGCAGCGGGCATAGCCGTAGGCAATCGCCGGAAGGTTATGAATGAGATTATGACTGACCGTCAATCCGCAGTCCCCGTCCGACCATACTCCGAATTTGGCCGTTTTGCACCATCGGTTCAGATGATGGATATGACAATTCTGCACATAATTGTTCGCCCACGTCAACGGAAACCGGCTGCCCCCCTTCAACTGAACCCCGCCGTCCCCGGTGTCGTGGATTTCACAGCCATCCAGCCCGTTGTTCGTCCCCTTTATGCTGACGGCAAACGCGCCGCCGTTGCGGAACAGACACTGGTCAAATCGAACGTGATCGCATCCGCTGTCCACCGTTGCCAGCCAGTATCGTCCGATCTCCAGAATCAGCCCTTCAAAATTAATATATTGCGCGCTCTGGCAGGCGATAAGGGTATTAATTAAATAAACATAAA
>CAZOTP010000270.1:0-216 GCA_964582655.1 uncultured Pirellulales bacterium
CCTCCAATTGGGCAATCATCAGATCGCGGCGGGCCTTTTCAATCTCGGAATCGACGGGGGGATCGGAAATTTCCGGGACGGAAATAGATGCGGCCAGGACCTCTTCGGCCAAGGGAGGCTTTTCGACTTTTTTCCGGTTCCATCGCATGGGAACGCCTGAAACAGGTTTTTTTCGCCTTCGTCAACCGCGACGAGAAAGCATAGACCCAAGCGCAT
>CAZOTP010000270.1:226-4844 GCA_964582655.1 uncultured Pirellulales bacterium
GTGGACAAACCCCGAAATCTGTCCCAAGCGCATTATACCGGGACCGGAGAATTATTCAACCGTAACGCTTTTGGCCAGATTTCGGGGTTTGTCCACATCATGTCCCCGCAGGACGGCGGCGTGGTACGCCAGGAGCTGCAGGGGGATGACCGTCAGGAGGGGCTGAAGCTCATCGAGGGTATCGGGGACATAAAACACATGGTCGGCGTGATGGCGGATGTCCTCATCGCCTTCGGTGGCGACGGCGAGAATTTTTCCGCCCCGGGCTTTGACCTCCTCCAGGTTGCCCATGACCTTTTCATACTGGCTGCACCGCGGGGCCACAAACACCACCGGCATTTCGGGTGTAATCAGCGCGATGGGGCCATGCTTCATTTCGGCGGCGGGGAGTCCTTCGGCGTGAATATAGGAAATTTCCTTGAGCTTCAGGGCCCCTTCCAAGGCGACGGGGAACTGGTAGCCTCGTCCCAGGAAGAGCCAGTTTTCCCGGCCGCAGTACTGCCGGGTGACCTGGCGGATCAAATCATTCTGCTGAAAAATGGTTTCAATCTGCGAGGGGATTTTTTCCATCGCGCGGATGTAGCGTTCCAGAAGCTGCTGGGACATGTGTCGTCGCCTGGCGACATAGAGGGCCATCATCGCCAGAACGGCGATCTGGCCGGTGAACGCCTTGGTGGAGGCGACGCCGATTTCCGGTCCCACGTGGAGATAAATACCGGCGTCGGTTTCGCGTGCAATCGTGCTTCCGACGGAATTAACGATACCCAGCACCAGTGCGCCGCGTTCCTTGGCTTCGCGCAGGGCGGCGAGGGTATCGATGGTTTCGCCCGACTGGCTGATGACGATCATGACCGTGCCTTCATCGATGATGGGATTTCGATAGCGGAACTCGCTGGCGTAATCGACTTCGACGGGGAGTTGAGCCAGATCTTCGAAGATGCGTTCGGCGACGAGACCGGCGTGCCAGGCGGTCCCGCAGGCGGTAATCAGGATGCGGCGTGCCCGGACCAGCTCGCGGCTGTGCTGGCTGATGCCGCCCAGGACAATCTGACCGGAGGCGGAATCGAGCCGGCCGCTCATGCACGCGGCGAGCGTCTTGGGCTGCTCGAAAATTTCCTTCGCCATGTAATGCTCGAATCCCGCCCGCTCGATTTCATCCAGGGAATATTCGAGCTGCTCGATTTTGAGTGCGACCGGGGCGTTGTCGATGGTCGTGGTTCGATATCCGTCGCGGGTGATGACAGCCATTTCGTTGTCGCCCAAATAGACGGCCTGGGTGGTGTGCTTGACAATCGCCGAGGCGTCGGAAGCGACGATGTATTCTCCGTCGCCGACGCCCAGGATGAGGGGGCTTCCGCGGCGGGCGACGATCAGGGTGTTGGGGTCATCCTGGCAGACGGCCGCGATGCCGTAAGTTCCGACCAGCTCCCGCAGGGCCAGTCGAACCGCTTTTTCGAAGCGGTCTTTCACGGGAAGATCCGCGGTGGAGCCGTTGACCTGGGTTTCATCAAAATAAAAGACGCTGATGAGATTGGAAATCACTTCGGAATCGGTTTCGCTGCGGAAGATGCAGCCTTTCTGAATCAGCCATTTTTTCAGGGTGGCGAAATTTTCAATAATCCCGTTATGGACGATGGCGAAGGTCCCGGTATGGTCGCGGTGCGGGTGGGCGTTTTCGGTGCTTGGGGCCCCGTGGGTGGCCCAGCGTGTATGGGCGATTCCAAGGGTTCCGGGCATCTTCTGAGCGCCTAACAGCTCTTCGAGGCGTGCGATCCGCCCCACCGACCGGGCCAACTGCATCTGCCGGTCTTCCAGAACGGCGATTCCGGCCGAATCATACCCGCGGTATTCCAGACGCTTGAGGCCTTCGACGAGAATCGGTTCGGCCTGTTTTTGACCCAGATACGCGACTATTCCGCACATGCTGTATTCTCCTGACAATTGTCATTTCCCCGCACTCCATTATTATCGTCCGGACCGCAATCCGGTTCTAGATAAAAATCCCGGACTCCGCCGGTTATCGGGCCCCTCTTGTTATTAATCCGTATATTATCGGACGAACGCGGATTTTCGTCATATTACCGGTATTTCCGCGGACAGAAGCGATCCGAGGGATGGTTTTGCAATCCACCTTTCCCTTCCGATCGGCCGGCGTCGATTTCTGTGTTCCTTTTCTATTAAGATGACGCGGTTTTTCCACGATAATTCATAAAGGATTCTTCTGCAAAAAGGGGTCTTGTTTCTTGCAGAAGAGGATCCGGCCAATCGATTCGGATTGGCATGGTTGGATAGAGGAATTGCTGCAGGAGAGTGATTTCTCGCGGAAATACTTCGGGGCCGGCAATTGACGGTCCCCGATTGTATTCTCCGGCAATCCCTTCTCATCCGGCTAAAACCTGGCAGAAAAAATACCGTCTGGAGAAGGAATCGTTCCGTATTCAGGCGGCGGAACGGCGTTGTGGAACGTCTGATAGCATGCAGGAAAAGAAACAGGAGCAGAACATGAAACTATCCACAAAACTTCTAGCCATCGGATTGTCGGTTGTGATCTTGCCTCTGGCAATCATCTCCACGGTGATTTATGTCCAGAATACCCGGACCATCGCGGTTTCCGGGGATGCGTGCAGCCAATTGGCGACGGCGGATCTGGACCATACCGTTGCGGGGGTCTATGCGATGTGCAAAGCCCAGCAGGACATCATCGAGCAGAATGTGCATTCCACGCTGCGGGTGGCGGAACACTTGCTGCAATCCAAAGGATCCATCAGCTTTACCGGGGAACAACTGGACTGGAAAGCGATTGACCAGTTCACCAAAAAGGAAATCCCGATTACCCTGCCGAAAATGCAGGTGGGGGAACACTGGCTGGGCCAGAATTTCGACGCGAAAACCCCGAGCCTCATCGTGGACGAGGTTTGCGCCCTGGTCGGGGGAACCTGCACAATTTTTCAGCGGATGAATGACGCCGGGGACATGCTGCGCGTCTGCACCAATGTGATCACCAAGGACGGTTCCCGGGCGATTGGAACGTATATCCCGGCGGTCCACGCGGACGGGACAGCCAATCCGGTGATTTCGGCGGCGCTGCAGGGAAAAACGTACCTGGGCCGTGCGTTTGTGGTGAACGCGTGGTACATTGCAGCGTACAAGCCGCTTCTTGACGCCAAGCAGAAGCTGATCGGGCTTTTGTATGTCGGCATCCCGCAGGAAAGCGTCACCAGCCTGCGCAAGGCCATCATGGATATTCAGGTCGGCGCCACCGGATATATCTATGTGCTAGATTCCAAGGGGAATTACGTGATTTCCCAGAAGGGCAAACGGGACGGCGAGAATATTCTGAACGCCAAGGATGACAGCGGGCGGCTGTTTATTCAGGACATCACGCAGCAAGCCGTTGCGCTGGGGGAAGGTGAGATTATGTCTTATGAATACCCGTGGAAGAACGCCGAGGACGCTCAGGCGCGGAACAAAATCGTGCGGATTATGTATTTCAAGCCGTGGGACTGGATTATCGGCGCGGGCTCGTACGAAGATGAATTTCTGGCGGCGGCCACAACCGTGGCCCAGATGGGCAAAAAAAGCAACGTGATCCTGGCTTCGGTTTCGCTGGTTTCGATCTCGCTAGCGACACTCCTATGGCTGGTTGTCTCGGGAACCTTATCGCGGCGGATCAACCGGATTGTCGGGCAGTTGCGGGAAACCACGGAGCAGGTGTCCAGCGCATCGGTCCAGGTTTCCTCGGCGTCGCAATCGCTGGCGGAAGGGGCGACCGAACAGGCCGCGGGTCTGGAAGAAACCAGCAGCAGCCTGGAAGAAATGGCCAGCATGACCAAAAAGAACGCCGAAAACGCCTCCCAGGCGAATCAGTTGGCCATCCGCGCGCGGCAGGCGGCCGATACGGGGAGTTTCGCGATGCAGAAAATGAACGCGGCGATCCATGATATTGAACGATCGTCGCGGGAAACGGCCAAGATTATCAAGGTGATCGATGAAATCGCGTTCCAGACAAATCTGCTGGCGCTGAACGCGGCGGTGGAAGCCGCCCGCGCGGGCGAAGCGGGCAAGGGTTTCGCGGTCGTGGCGCAGGAAGTGCGCAACCTTGCCCAGCGTTCGGCGGAAGCCGCCCGGAACACCTCTTCGATGATCGAGGAATCGGTGAAAAACGCCCATGCCGGCGTGGCCATCAGCAAGGAGGTGGGGCAGTCGCTGGAAGAGATCGTTTCGGGAATCGGGAAGACCACCGATCTGGTCGCGGAAATCAGCATGGCCAGTCAGGAGCAGGCGCAGGGGATCGATCAGGTAAATACGGCGGTGGCCCAGATGGACAAAGTCACGCAGCAGAACGCTGCCAACGCGGAGCAGTCCGCATCGGCTTCGCAGGAGCTGGCTTCGCAGGCGGACCAGATGCATTCGGTCGTCCAGGACATGATTGCGCTGGTCAACGGGACGGCGGCGGATACGGCGGGTTTGAAGACGATATCGTATTCCGCAAACGCCTCGCCTGCCGGTCGGAATGTGCCTTCGAAAGCAACAGACCGCAAACGTACCAATAAGGCGGCATCCCAACCTTCTTCCGCCCAGATTATTCCGCTGGAGGAGGAGCAGGCGGCTGTCGTTG
>CAZOTP010000271.1:0-4819 GCA_964582655.1 uncultured Pirellulales bacterium
CATAATGTCCATTACTTTTTATTCATTTTTCACCAACTTTTTTGGATGAGAACCGTTTTTGTATAACTTATGCAACGTCAGAGGCTCTTTGTAGCCGACATCCACCGGATCGCGGGAGTTGGCCAGGTCCAGGCGAAGGTCCAGCGCCGCTTCCACGGCTTCCTCCACGCTGAACTCCGGATTTTCCATCCCTTTGCCTTCCAGCGATTTGAGTTCTTCGAGATCCAGCTCCAGAGGAACATCGGTGGGCAGGGAAAGAACGATTTTAAATTCATCCAGGGACTGTTGGTAGCTTTGTTGCGCCTGGAGCAGGCCGTCGCGAGCCCGCAAGACATGCTCCCCAGACAAAAAATCCGGAACGTAGCCTCAATGCGATGGTTGGGACGGCTGCCATCGGATTCCCTAACAGCAAATACAACTATTTGCATAACAAGTACTTATGTTAATACCGCGTCATTGGGCATGCGTTTTTTCCGGCAGGCACCTATAGTATAATAGTATAGTATAGACGTGGAAACCCATGGAAATGTTTATCAAAATATGGTTCTTTTTCGGTATTTGCCTGCAGATTTGCCCGGGAGAAAAATAGACCCTAGGCAAAACGCTGCACATCCGGTAGAATAAAGGCTTACCGGATTTGCTTTCCTCCGGCGGTTAAGCCGGAAGATCCGCTTATTTTTGGAGTCTGTCATGCCTAAAGAACTGCACGGGATGTTACAGGTGGGGGAAGAACGGTACGGAATCGTAGTCAGCCGGTTTAATGAATTCATCACGTCCAAGCTGCTGGGCGGCGCGCTGGATTGCCTGAAACGGCATGGCGGGCGGGAAGAACAGCTGACGGTAATGTGGGTACCGGGTTCGTTTGAAGTCCCCCTGGCGGCAAAGACGCTGGCTCAAAGCGGAAAGTTTGCGGCGGTGATCTGCCTGTCGGCGGTGATTCGCGGGCAGACGGATCATTACGAGCAGGTCTGTCAGCAGATTACGCGGGGCGTGGGCGAGGCAAGCCTGGCGACCGGCGTTCCGGTTCTGTTCGGCGTGATCACCTGCGACACCCTGGAGCAGGCAATCGACCGGGCCGGTGCAAAAGGCGGAAACCTCGGCGCCAATGCCGCGGCGGCGGCGATTGAGATGGTTCAGGTTCTGCGCCAGGTAAAAACTCTTTAACGGTTACATCGGTACCCTTCCATGACAGACAGCCCGATGAAACAATCGGATACCGAATTTTCGCTTTCCCTCCCGGCGGATCCCCGGAGCAGCTCCCGGCAGCTGGCGATGCAGTTTTTGTATCAACTGGATGTGCAGAAAGGAGAAAGCCTCCGCTCGCTGGATTCGTTTTTACAGGAGTATGGAAAAGAGGACGGCATTCGGGAACGGGCCAAAGAGTGGATTCAGGCAACCTGGCGAAACCAGAAACCCATTGACGAGCTGATTCAATCGGTCAGCAGCAACTGGGAACTGCATCGCATCAGCACGACGGACCGAAGCAATCTGCGGCTGGCGGTGTATCAGCTGCTGCATTGCCCGGATATTCCGGCGAAAGTGGTCATCAACGAAGCGGTGGAACTGGCAAAACGATTCAGCACCGCCCAGGCGCCGGGCTTTATCAACGGGGTTCTGGATGCGCTGCAGAAAAAAATCCGTGCGGATCTTTCGTGAACGAATGCGGGACGATTCCATTCGTTTCCCCGCCGTTTCACGGCGGAATGGATGAGGACAAAAACGGAAATGGCTTTTTTTTCGAAAACACTGGAAAAACTGAAAACCGGGCTGGAACGAACCCGGAAGAAAATCAGCGGCTCGCTGATGTCGATTCTTACACTGGGCCGAAGAATTGACGAGGGTCTTCTGGAGGAACTGGAAGAGAAGCTCATCAGCGACGATCTGGGGGTGGACACCACGCGGCAGATCATCGAGGATTTGCGGAAGGCGTGGAACGAGAAGAAAATTTCCTCCGCGGAGGAAATCGTACCGTTTCTCAAGCGGGAACTCATTCAATACTGGCCCGATCAGGATCGCCAGGTCCATTACGCCGACTCGCCCCCGACCGTGATTCTGGTAACAGGAGTGAACGGGTGCGGGAAAACCACCAGCGTCGGAAAACTGGCGGCGCTGTTCCGGCGGGACGGGAAAAAGGTGGTCCTGGCCGCGTGCGACACGTTCCGGGCGGCGGCGGTGGAGCAGCTTTCCATCTGGAGCGAACGGGCGGGCGTGCAGATTGTCAAACACCCCCAGGGCAGCGACCCGGCGGCAGTGGCGTTCGACGCGTGCGAGGCGGCGCTGGCCCGGCAGGCCGACATCCTCCTGATCGACACGGCGGGCCGGCTTCACACCCAGCAGAATCTGATGCGGGAACTGACCAAAATCCGGAATGTCATTAATCGAAAAATTCCGGACGCTCCCCATGAAGTGATCCTGGTGCTGGATGCGACCACGGGGCAAAACGCCATCAACCAGGCGAAGCTGTTTACCGAAGCGGTCCATGTGACGGGGATCATGCTGGCCAAACTGGACGGGACCGCCAAGGGCGGGATTGTCATCGCGATACGGAACCAGACTCAAATTCCCGTAAAATTTGTAGGGCTGGGCGAAAAACCTGATGACATCGAACCGTTCGACCCGGAAACTTTTGTAGAAGCGCTGTTCAGCTGATTATGCCTATCTATCAGTACAAAGCGGAAACGGAAGGCTGCGATTACTGCCGAAACGGATTTGAGCTTTTTCAAACCATGAAAGAGGACCCTCTGGCAAAATGTCCCCGGTGCGGCGCTCCGGTGAAAAAATGCCCCTCCCTGATCGGAAAAGGCGGCGTTCCTACCCTTTCGGACGGGAATCTGCGGGACAAGGGGTTTACCAAGCTCAAACGCCGCGGCGACGGAACGTACGAAAAAACAACCTGACGCGTCTGTTTGCTTTAACCTGGCGTGTCCGCGGAATATCCGTCTGAAACCGCCGCCGTCTGCTTTTCAGTGCAGATGGTAGCTGAATTGCAGCACCTTGGGATGGACCAGATTTTTGTAATCCGTGTTTTTGATGCGGATCGCCTGGTCGTGCTTGCCGGCCTGAAAGACCAGATATTCATCATTCATCAATTCACGATCCATCAGAGTGGGAATGCCAAAGAGATTTCCAAACGGCGGTTCCGCTCCCAGTTCGCACTCCGGGAATAGACGGGTCATATCCCGCTCATTGGCCAGTTCCACTTCTCCCGCCCCAAGCTGCCTGCGAAGCTCTTCCAGATCGACTTTGCAGCAGGCCGGCAGAACGCACATGTAATAATGGCCATCCGCCTGCACAATCACGGGTTTGGCCACATTCATCCCCGGCTCATGCTCTTCCGCAGCCATCTGCTGCGAGCTGAATACCGGTCGGTGCGAACGAATCTGGTAATTTACCTTCCTTTGATCCAGATATTCTGTGATTTTCATAACAGAACTCCTTCCCACCGGTTGTATGTGAAAAACGATCTCAACTCAACCAGAACTGTTTCTACTTCATTATACCCTCGAAAAAGCGGAAGGTCAAAACCCGGAAAATGTTCTCTAATCCGCTGCAAATAAGGGGGATACAGAAGAAAACCAACCCTTTGCCCGGAACGTAGCGGCATACAGTGCGACCAGGCAACCCCGGTATGAGTAAAGCAAGTCTTTACCGGCCAAAAGGTTGGGGGTATATTCGATCCGAGGCATTTCTCGTCGGCTTTCAGGAAATCATTTGACAACAGGAGGTTACAAGACTACCATGCGTTGCGTCGGCAGGTGTGTACGTTTTCTGACTGCCTATAAAAACACAGACACACTGGAGGTTGTCATGGACTTTTCGAGTGACTTACAAAAAAATCGATGCGAAGGAAATCCAGCCGATGCCCTGGAGGCCTACCATATTTTCCGGGGTGCAAGGACCCTGTTTTTCTGGCTGATTCTGTTGGGCCTGATCCTGGTCCAGTGCTGTTTCTGGATTGCGGATCGCGGATATGTGGATGCAGTCCTGGAAGATATGTCACAAAAAACGCCTTCGGTATTTGTCGATTATTCCGATTCGGAGAAACAAGAGGCAAAGGCCGGCGGAAGCGGAGTCTGGCAGTACCTCCCGCTTGTTTCGGAATCGCCGGAACAGCCTGTCCCGCCAGGCTCTCCAAATTCCAATCCGGAAAAATCCCACTCCAAAACACAATTATCCCGCCCCCTTCACGCGTTCATCAAGCTCGCGATTCCTTTCAGCAATTACATCGTAAGCATCGCATCGATCCTGTACTGTCTTTCGCTTCTGGTTGGAATCCAACTGGCGATTGCGGGACGTCTGGGCGGATATGCTTCGGCGGGCAAGGCATTTTTCATTTCCCTGGTTCTGGCCGTTCTGGTTCTTCCCTGGCAGCCCCTGGTGACTCCCAATATGGTGGGAACGCTGTATTCCTATGATTATCTGATCCAACATTACATCCTGCACCAGAACAGCGAAAATCTGGTGGTGGATGTTTTGTATTACGGTCGATTCACGGGATTCTGGTTCCTGAGCATCCTTCTGCTGCTGTCGGCGCAGCTTCGCAGTCATCAGGCGGTTCGGATGATTCGTCAGCAGATGTCCCGAAGCCTTTCCACGGGAACCTCATCGACCGGAATCCCTCTGGGCGGAAACTGAAAAAAAAGCGGCTATAAAAAACAGGCATTCCCATGCGGGGATGCCTGTTTTTTTGACATTTGGATATCGGCAGAATCCCAGGGATTTTAACGCCTGCCGCCTCCCTCACCGCCGCCCGGCATGGGGCCCCCTCCGCGGCGTTCCCCGCCCATGCCCGCCCCCGGCGATGCCGGGGTAGGCGTAC
>CAZOTP010000272.1:0-4717 GCA_964582655.1 uncultured Pirellulales bacterium
GGGATTGTGCCCCCAGCCATCGCGGATAATCAGAGCGAACGGGCGGATGCGGGGTTTTGCGGCGGCGGTTTTGTCAGTCATCTTGTTTTTTCCTTCGGTTTGCGTTCCTGTTAGCTGTCAGTTTAGGGAAATTATCCCAGATATTCCATTCTGTTGCCTGAATCCAACCCGGTTTGGGGGGAAATCCGGCCTTCGAAACGGAAACCCGGGTCTTCCGGTCCACAAAAGGGGATATATTACAGAAAGCATCCTGGAAATGGTACTTTTTTTCGGGGCAGGGACGATTTTCCGGTTTCGCACCGGATGGAAGCAGGGCGGAGTCATCGGCGGCGGAGAAGCCGCCGGCAGGAGAGAAAACGATGCAACACCGGATGGACCGTGGAGCTTTCGCGGGATTCGGGCGGATTGGCGCGGGAGGGAAATCCCTGTCGATGGGACCGGCGATGGCGGTTCTGGTTTTCGTGCTGGTTTTTTCGGCTGTCCGGTTGTCGGCGGAAGAAAACGCATCTCCGGATGCGCAGGCCTGCGTGGAGAGCCGATATGGGGACAGTCGGTGGATGGAATATATTCATTCGAGCGATTCGGAGGAGGGGATGGAATTGCTGCGTCAGACGTGCCGGCTTATCGCACAGCGGCATTATCCGGCGCCGGAGGCGGGAGCGGTTCTCGAAGGCGGTCTGGAGCAGCTCGAAGCGGCGGCGAAGAATCCGCTGATTGGGCATCCGCAGAATGGCCTAGAGGCGAACCGCCTGACGGCGCTGCAAGAAGAGATTCGGCAGATTCGAACGGAACTCGAATTCCGAAAAGATCTATTGCAAAGGGAGAATCTGGAGGAGGAGGCGCTGCGCATCGCCAAACACCTGGAGCCGTTTACCGTGCGAGCCGGACTGGAGACGAGCTGGCCGGCGATGGAACTATCGGGCGCGCTGGCGTCGAGTCTGGATCCGTATTCCCATGTGCTCAGCCCCAGTCAGTATCAGGCGCTGGAGGCTCGACTGAAAGGGAGCTATGCGGGCATCGGAGTGGATTTGACGATCGGCAACGGATGGCCTGTGATTCATGATGTTTTGCCGGACGGACCGGCAGGCCGCGCGGGTCTGAAGCCCGGCGGCGTGATCGTGCAATTGAATGAACGGGGTACGCACGATCTGAATTTCGCGCAGATACAGGAGTTGATGAGCGGCGCGCGGGGGAGCCGGATTTCCCTGACGGTGGAATATGGAGGGCGTTCGGCGGACTACACGTTGTGCCGGGAATCGGTGGGGGGAATCACGGTGCGCTATATCCAGCGTCTGTCGGGAACGCACACCGGATTTCTTCGGATCAGCAGTTTCGACGGGGACACGGCGATGGAACTTCGGCGGGGATTGAATGCGCTGGAGGGATTGTCGGTAACGAGCCTGATTGTGGATCTTCGGGACAACGGGGGCGGCGTGATGACCTCGGCGATTGACGCGGCGGGGCTGTTTGTTTCGGAGGGTTTGATCACGGCGGTGGAGTCGAGAGCCGGGGAATCGGAATACCGGTCGGAGGCAAATGGAATTCCAGTCTGCGTGCTGCCTATGGCGGTGCTGGTGAACGAGAAGACGGCCAGCGCAGCGGAGATTTTCGCGGCAGCGCTGCAGGATCATCAACGCGCGATTGTTCTGGGCCGCCGCACGATGGGCAAGACGCAGGTTCAGACCCTGTATCCGCTGAATAGGAGCCGGGCGGCGCTGTGCCTGACGACGGGCCGCTACGTCAGACCGAATCCGGAGCGGCGAGCGGCACGGCAGGTCGAGCCGGATATTCGAATTGAACGGGAATCGAGCGCGGTCTATACGATGGAATACTACCTGACGGAGCGCGATCGGGAGCTGAATCGGGCGCTGCGGGCGCTGGAAACGGAGAGCAAGGATCTTTTGGCGGGGAATTTCTGAGAAATCAAACATCCTATCTGTGTGTAATTTCGCAAGAGGTCGGCTCACATGTTTGAGTCCGGCGGAGGAGTTTTCGCATTTCCAAACAGAAGGGAGAATGTGTTCCGGGATGGAAGAAAAATGATTTTCAAGAAGGATTTGGCGGGGAAACCGCGCTGAAATTCGAAAAAAAGATGCGTGAAACGGAAACTTTTTTGGCGGAAGTCCGATCCGCCGGGAGCCGATGTGTTTTTCAGACGCCGGAAGGGATAAAAAACAAGCCCATGCGGAATGAAATGATTCCCCGTCTCGCGATTTTAAGCATTTGTTTTTTGGTTTGGAACGCAAGACATTCATTTTGTTGCGCGTGTGACGATCCAAGAATGAAAGAGGGATGATTTTCGCGAAGCGGGCGCGGTAGCGAATTTTATTCGCGTATGAGAGTGTTTTCTAAAATTTTATTTAGCAAACACTTAAGAACATTTCATTCGGCGAGAGGAAAGCCCCGTGGAATCGGTTGAAACGCGCATCGCGATCGCGCATTTGATGATTCACACGCGATTTCAACCCCCCTGCAGGATGGAAACGGGACGGTTTTGCCCCGGCGAGTCCGATGGTTCGAAGACGATACGCGGAAGCGGCATTGCGCGCGGAATTTTTCTTAAGCGCAGCGGCGGCGCGAGCGGAAAAACGGAGCGATTTGGAGGAGAAAATCGTGCAAGCGTCTATCCGGAAAGCCGTTAAGATAAAAAAATGTGAAGACAAGTCCGATATTATGACGATAGACAGAACAACCTGTTGATGCGGATGATTTTTGAAGATTCGCGATGCCAAAACGCAAGAAAATTATTCCAACGGCAAAATATTTTTTGACACACGAGCAAATCGGGGGTAATATCCTACAAAACATGAACCTTTTTTTTCCTGTCACAGGACATGAAAGGAGGTGACAGTAGAATGGCGAAGAAAAAAGCGAAAAAGAAAGCGGCGAAGAAAGTAGTGAAGAAAGCGAAGAAGGCCAAAAAAGCGAAGAAGGCCAAGAAGTAAACAGCCGCGACAGACTTGTGCAAGCTGTCATCAGCTTGCAAGAATGGAAGATCCCAGCGCCACGGCGGATCTTCCATTTTTTTTGCATCCGGGAAGTTGGTCGGGTATAATCGGGAAGGCCGGGTGTCCGCCGGGGTGAGGCGAAGGAAACGACGGGGCGCCGGCCGCGGGGGAAGGGTTTAGGCCGGTGAATTTAATTCTATGCGTATCATAGCTTTAGCGAATCAGACAGGGGGCGTGGGCAAGACGACCACGACGGTGAACCTGGCGGCGGCGCGGTCGAATCGCGGCCGGCGAGTCTTGCTGGTCGATCTGGATCCGCAGGCCCATCTGACGACGTTTGTGGGCGTGGATCCGTCGGGGGTGGAGTCGAGCAGCTATGAAGTACTGACGCGGGGCGCGGACCTTCGCCAGGGATTGATCGCGATTCGGGAGAACATGCATCTGTTAAGCTCGCGTCTGGAACTGGCGGCAGCGGAGCAGGAACTGGTGTCGGTGGTGGGGCGGGAAACGATTCTTCGGGACGCGATTGCGGAGTGCCGGGGAGCATTCGATTACGTGTTCATGGATTGTCCGCCTTCGCTGGGTTTGCTGACGCTGAATGCGATGGGGGCGGCGAAAGAGGTGTTTATCCCGGTGCAGCCTCATTTTCTGTCGCTGCAGGGTCTCAGCCAGCTTCTGGAATCCATTCTGCTGGTTCAGCGGCGGATCAATCCGGATCTTCGGGTGACGGGGCTACTGTTTTGCCTGTATGACGGGAGGGTGTCGCTGTCCACGGAGATTGTGGGGGATATCGAGAAGTTTTTTTTGCAGCAGCGGGATCACGCGACGCCGTGGCGGGACATCCGGATTTTTCAGACCCGCATCCGGCGTAACATCAAGCTGGCGGAGTCGCCCAGTTACGGGCAGACGATCTTCGAATATGAAAAACTCTGCCATGGCGCGGAGGATTATCAGATGCTGGCGGAGGAAGTGGAAGGGATGGGAGCGGCGGGGAGAGGCGCGGGGGATGCGGTGGCGGCGGCTGTCCGGCCTGCGGCGGGAACGGGAGAACGGCCGGAATCCGAATCGATTCAAACCGAGAGCGGGTCATGGGAATAATTCTGTCCTGGATCCGCCGGTATTTGTTCTGGGTATTTCTGATTTTCTATTGGGTTCTGGCGTGTATTTTAACGCATCTGAAGCGAATTCCGCAGGCGGCCGAATTCAAGATTTTCGGGAAAGACACCGCGCTGCATTATCTCGGCTTTGTGATGCTGTGTCTGTTGTTCTGGCTGGCGCGGTACCGGCGTCTACGGCCGGGGCTACGGCGTCGGGAACTGTGGATCACGGTTTTGATTATGGGGATTTACGCAGCGCTGGATGAATTGACGCAGATTCCGTTCGGCCGTCATTGCGATATCCTGGACTGGGTAAGCGATATGGCCGGGGCCATGACGGGTTTGACCCTTCTTTATTTTCTTCGGAGCGTGCGAAGCTGGATGGCGCTGTACTGGGTCGTGATGGGCGTTCTGACGCACTGGCCGGGGAGGGGATTTATCGTATTGCCGGATGCGCTGGAGCAGTTTGAGACGGCGTATGTGTTTGCCGGATACGCAGGATTAACCCTGCTGTTCTGGCGGTCCCTGTGTCCGACGGATCGGTTTGTCTATTCGCGGGAGATTCTGATGACAACGCTGATCGTAATCGGCGGGTATGCGCTGTTGGATGAGACGCTGAGTTTGTGGATTCGCGGGCGGTTCGAAGGGGAGCATGTTCTGGCGGGGTGCGGG
>CAZOTP010000273.1:0-4703 GCA_964582655.1 uncultured Pirellulales bacterium
TAACTACCGCCCGTACCGCCTGGGTGCTGCTGGCGGTCGGCTGCAGCATACCGAAGGTCTTCGATACTTCCATCGTTAGGTCGCTGATGACCGGGAAATTCACCTCAATTCCCTTCATCCCCTTGTACTCGATCTTTTCCTTGATCGTCCGCAGCCAGGCAATGTGGCTGTAGGTGCTGTCTATCGAAAGCCCCATCAGTTTGCAGTTGAGTTTTTCGAACTCCGGCTGCATCGCTGCGAACGTCATAAATTCCGTGGTGCATACGGGTGTAAAATCCGCCGGGTGGGAAAAGAAAATCACCCACTTGCCCTCAAAGTCCTCCGGAAAATTGATCGGCCCTTGCGTACTTTCCGCTTTGAACGAGGGGGCTTTTTCGCCAATCAGAGGCATTCGTTTTTCACAACACATCGGTCTGCGCTCCTTTCAAGGAATACGGTGAAAACCGGTCAGACCCAGTGGCCTTCTACATCGGCACTGGCTGCCGGCTTGATTTGGCCTTTGCGATACTGTTCCAGGGCATCGCGAACCGTTCCCGCCGCTCCGGTTATTACCTGTACCCCTGCGGCGGTGAGGACCCGGAACGCTTTCGGGCCACAATGCCCCGTAATAACCACATCCGCGCCCGCTCGAGACACCGTTTCAGCGGCCTGAATTCCCGCGCCCTGGGCGGCATCCAGATTCTGCTGATTGTCAATCAGTTCAAACGAATCGGTCTCTGTATTATAGACCAGAAATCGCGCAGCGCGGCCAAACCGGCTGTCTAATGGCGCATTTAAATCTTCACCCGATGTGCTTACAGCAATCTTCACATGCTTCTCCTTCCCGGAAATCGAAACCAGGTTATTTCCCTGCCGGCGTTTCCAAATCATCGAGTCGAGTATTAATCCTCTCCAACTCAGACTTTAGAAACTCCGCCTGAGTTTTTAATGCCTGTTTTTCCGCCGACGGATCAGGTACGGTCTGAGCAGTCTGCCAGCCGCCAAAACGCATCCAGCCCGGGATTCCCGTAGCGTAAAACCAATGTCTCCAGCCCCGTCCGCCGCCATAACCAGCTCCGAAACCCGCGCCCATTGGCCGATTCATAAATCCGGGCATTCCATACCCCGAACAAAATCCCATCCCTCGCCCGCTCCTTGGCCCCATTCCCATGGGTCCGGTTCTATCGCCTCTTGGCATGATACACGCTCCTTTCCATACAATTTGATAAAATTCATTCCAGCCAACATTGTCTTCGACCGCCCTGAAACCGCCGTTGTCGGCCGCAACAGCCCGGCATGCCGAATGCCGCCGTTTCCAGCGTGCCTTGCGATAACGCCTGCAAAATTTCATCGATCGGCCCGGATACGAAAGGGATCAACTTGATATTGGCTCCCTCAACCAGACACGCCAGCGGCCGGGAAATCGCCCCGCATACCAGTACGCCGACTCCCAGTTGCTTAAGTTTTGTGACTCGCAGCGCCGCCGGTCCTTCAGGAAGCGACTCTTCTGTTTTGGAAGCCCAAACACCTTCCGCCAACTCGGTCAAGACGACCCGCCGGGCCGTATCAAACACCGGCGACACACGATTCTGCCAGACTGTCAGGGCGATTTTCATACTTCACTGTTCCGCTTGACTGTATAGCAAGAACCATGCCTGGCCAGAACGGGGCATTAAAGAAGTAGCATAATATATTGATATAAATAGACTTATAAAATCTAGGTGATTGGCAATAGGTTTTCCCTGTCAAAAGTTAAGTCGCATTTACGCGACTATTATAAAGCATGAAGTCTCAATAATGCGACTGTATATCCGTCAGGAAGATTTTTTTCTGTCGGGAGTGGTGATACCCAGGGCTTTAATCTTGCGAAACAGGGTGCTTTTGTGGATGCCCAGGGCGCGGGCGGCCTTGAGGCGATTATGGTTATTTTTTTTCAGGGCGTCGAGTATTGCCTGGGCCTCGACGGCTTTGACAGTTGATTTGATTTCCGCTTTCTCGACGCGGACGGAGGTGCGGGTGCGGAACTCGGCGGGCAGATGCCGAGGTTCGATCATCGCCGCGTCAGAACACAGCACAAAGGCATGCTCGATGATGTTCTCCAGTTCCCGGACATTGCCCGGGTAATCATGGGCCATCAGGATCGCCAAAGCGGTCGGGCTGACGCCGCGAATGTCCCGCCCGCCCACGCGATTGAAACGCGTTATGAAATGTTCCGCCAGCGGCGGTATGTCTTCCCGGCGTTTCCGCAGCGGCGGCAGCTCCAGCCGAACCACATTCACCCGATAAAACAAGTCCTGCCGAAAAGTCCCTTTTTGGACCAGTTCCGCCAGGTCTTTATTACTCGCGGCGATGATCCGTACATCCGCCTTGCGGGGGCGGTTATCCCCCAACGGCTCATAGGTTTTTTCCTGCAATACCCGCAACAGCCGCACCTGCAATGCCGGGCTGATATCCCCGATCTCATCCAGAAAAACCGTTCCGCCTTCCGCGGCCGCGAATCGGCCCGGTTTATCGCGATCCGCCCCTGTGAACGCGCCGGCCTTATAGCCGAACAACTCAGATTCCAGCAGAGTATCCGGCAAGGCGGCGCAATTGATCGCGGTAAATGGCTTCTTATGCCGACGACTGAGATTATGAACAGCCCGGGCCAGCAGTTCCTTGCCCGTGCCGGTCTCCCCCTGAATTAACACCGTCGTGTCGCTGACCGCCACCTGCGGCAGGATATCGAAGATTTGCCGCATCGCCGGGCTTCGACTGACCATATCACCCAGCTCGAAACGGCCCTGCAATTGCTTGCGAAGCTCCTCGACAACGGTGATATCGCGAAACGTCTCAACGCCGCCGATAATTCGCCGATTTTGATCCCGCAACAGGGCGGTTGACAAGCTGATCGGAATCTGCCGCCCCTGCGAGTTGATGATAAACCCGGAACGATTCTCAATTTTTTTGCCCGATTCCATCGTCTGCCGAAGGGCACAATCCGATTCGCACATATTGGCCCGAAACACTTCGGCGCAGCGTTTGCCGATGGCTTCCCGGCGGGGAATACCGGTAATCTCCTCCGCCGCCCGGTTGAATGAGGTAATCTTCCAGTCTTTATCGACGGTAAACACCCCCTCGGCGATCGAGTCGAGTATGATCTGCGTAATTTTGTCTTCCGGCGATGTTTTCATGCCCCCATTCTACTTGACCCGGACCAAAAGTAAAGGCGGGCGAAAACACAAACAAGGTAAAACATATCGTAACCGTTCACGGTTTTTAACATAGTACCGGGACTGGTCGGTTGGACCAGTGGGCCCGGAGGGTGTGATGGAAATACTCCAAAATATTTCGATTTTGTTTTTGGCAGGTAGCAATGGCGGTCCAACTGCGTTCGCACCAGCGCATGCCCGCGTCGCCGCGAGCGCCCTAGGTTGTTTGAGGCGTTTGAATCGTTGAGGCGACGCGTCGGTTTGCGTGTGCAGCGTTTTGAACAGTTTTTTCGTGTGTTGGAGCACCACGCGGCCCCAGCGGGCCAGTTTTGGCGCCGGATGGTCCGCCAAAAATCGAATCTCCCGAATCATGTGCGCTAGACAATACTGCACTCGCACGCCGCCCAGCCGGGCGTATTTACGGTACGCCGAGAAGTAATCGCAACTCAAAACGCCGCTAAACCGCTTGCCCAGCAGTTTTCGCAGCACCTTGCTGCCTCGCAAGGGATCGATATGAAAGAGGCTGTACTGCAACGTTTGAAAACACCATGTCCAATGCAGCTTTCCGTTGTCGTGATGACCTGTTTCATCCGCACCCAGGTACGGCTCATGCGGCAGGCGGGCACGCAACTGCTCGTAAGGCTGTTGCAAGGCCTTCGCCGCTTTTTGAATCACTTTGCTGAGCATGCCCCGCGAGAGCGTCAATCCCAACACCTCGCGGCAATATCGACGGATCGTGCTGAACGAGCAATGACAGCCGCTCTTCAAAAACGCCATCAGTGCTGTCATCTTGGGCCCCACCAGTCCGCCCGCGCGAACCGTCGCGGGCATCGGCGCGATCACGATCCGGCCCGTCGCCGCGTCACGATACTTGCGGGCGCGATGCTCGACCACGCGAAACATTTTTTTCGGCAACTCGACCTGCTGCACCACGTGCCATTCCTTCAACGGCTCAAGCCCTTGGGCGTCTTTGGCGTTCAGTTCGTATTCAATCACTTTGTCAACCTGTTTGGGCGAAAACGGCTGCCGCGAAAATTTTCGATGGCCCGGCTGACCGCCGCGACGCCGCTTCGAACCCAGCCGACGCAGCACGCCGGCCGGCTTGACGATATCGCTCGATGGCGGCTTCGACGAATTGCCCGAATCCTTCTTCAGCCGGGCGATTTCTTCTTTCAGATGCTGAATCTCATCGCGGAGTTTTTTGTTCTCCGCCAGCAACGTGTTAATATAAATGTCTGTTGCATCCATGTGGACCCCAAAACGGTTCAGACCTTAGCCGGGCATGCGGATTTGGGTACTACCATGAAACACTATTGTACGGTATCGGCCAAGGCGATGGCGGCGGCAGTGGACCGGATGAGTCGGCTTGTAAAGGCTGCTACCTAAAGGATTTTTGGAAATGCGCTCAACGTTTTACTCAACGAATGGCATTTTTTCGATTTTTTGGCTTGATAAGATTTATATAAAACTTTATAAGAACATTAGTTGCGCCCGTAGCTCAGCTGGATAGAGCAACGGATTTCTAATCCGTAG
>CAZOTP010000274.1:0-4667 GCA_964582655.1 uncultured Pirellulales bacterium
CGGCGTCTCCCTCCGGCGCTCACCCTTCTACACGGTCCGGGGGGGGCGGCGGGAAAAGGAGCGAAGATCGGCTGGCGGGTGTCTGATCCGAAGACAAAAGCGGCGGCTGCAAGCGGGGAGCAGGCGGTTCAGGGGACGGAAATCGGCGGGGTGCGATGGATTACGGATACGCTGGGGCTGGAGGAGTGGTCGGATCGGTCGCCCAGGCTGTATGAGATCGAGATTAAGCTGACGCAGGAGGGTAAGGAGGCGGATGTGCACCGGCAGATGTTCGGGATGCGGCGGCTGACGGTGGATGGGCGGAAACTGCGGCTGAACGGCGAAATCGCGTATCTGCGAGGGGTGTGCGAGCATGCGTATTTTCCCCAGACGTGTACGCCTCCTACGGATGTGGAATCGTATCGGAAGAATTTGAGGCAATACAAGGAGATCGGGTATAACTGGCTGCGGTTTCATACCTGGGTGCCTTCGGAGGCGTATATGCAGGCGGCGGATGAGCTGGGCTTCATGATCCAGGCGGAAGCGCCGAGCATGGGGATTCCGATGGAAATCTGGCGGGATATTTTGAAGGCGTGCCGGCGGCATCCGAGCGTGGTGATCTACTGCGGGGGGAATGAGGCGAGGATGACGGATGAGAACCAGGCGATTCTGGCGGACTGGGCGGCGGAGCAGAAGCGGCTGGCGCCGGACGGGCTTTTTGATCCGATGTCGGGGGATCTGGTCGTGACGAGCGGGCCGGATCTGGAATTGCCGGATCACGGGTACGGTCCGGAGCGTATTTTTGATCCAATCGAGTACAATCCGGTTCGGATGGAGAAAATGAAGCAGTACGGCGATGTATATTGCGTGTATGCGTGGGGGGATTTAAGCCACAATACCATGGTTGCCGGCAGCGAGGCGCGATTTATCGATATCCGGAATCGTCTGTATCCGGGGCCGGCGATGAGCCATGAGACGGGGATTCTGGGGGCGTATATCAATTTCGATCTGGAAAAACGGTATGCGGGGACGCGGATCGGGACGGATTTTTACCGGAGCGCGCGGGAATATGTGCAGAAAGAGGGGGTATTTGACAAATGGCGGACGTATTATAAAAATTCGGTGCTGTCACAGCAGCTTTCCATTAAGGACGTGGTGGAGATGGCGCGGCAGTGCAAAACGCTGAGCGGGTATAACATGCTGGGCGCGATCGATACGCAGTGGCACCGCAGCGGGTATGAGTGCGGGGTGCTGAACGAGTTCGGGGAATTGAAGGAAGGGGTGACGGCGGAGGAGATTTTGACGTACAACGGGGAGAGCATTCTGATGGTGAGCCAGCAGCGGCAGCGGACGTTCTTCGCCAACGAGCCGTTCGACCGGACGATTCTGGTGTCGTGGTATGCGCCGGAGGATCTGGAGGGGGGAGTGCTGGAATGCCGGTTTGCAACGGCGGATGGAGCGTTTGTGCGAGAACGGCGGATCGAAGTGCCGCGAATCGAAAAAGGTTCGATTGCGGAACTGGCGGAGATCGGATTTTTGTTTCCGGACTGGAAGGAGCCTGTGAAGGGGGTTCTGGAGGTGATGCTGACTACGCCGGTGCGGACGATCCGCAATCACTGGGACTACTGGGTTTTCCCCATGGCGGAGGAAACGATTCCGTCGAATGTAATCGTGGCGCATGAGCTGGACCGGGAAACGCTGGAGAAGCTGGAGAAGGGAGCGAGGGTGGTCTTGATGGGGTACAAGCCGTTTCCGGTGCAGGCGGTGCAGCTCAAGCAGGGCAAGGCGGGTCGGCCTCAACATAATTTCGCGACGGTGATCGAGAAGCATCCGCTGATGAACCGGTTTCCGCATGACGGGTATTGTTCGTGGCAGTTTTTCGGGATGATGGACATGCGGGACCGGGGCAAGGCGGTGCAGTTTAACGGGCTGGATGTTCCGTTCGATCCGATTCTGGAGGTGGCCAGCTCCTACAAGAATGTGCGGAAGCAGGCGGCAATTTTCGAGGTTCGCGTGGGGAAGGGATCGCTTCTGGTGTGTTCCCTGAATCTCTGGTCGGCGGATCCGGCGGCGGCGTATCTGCGGCGGATTCTGCTGGAGTATGCGGCGGGGGAGGAGTTTGCGCCGCGGACGGAGATGAAGGTCCAGACACTGGCGAGTCTGATCGATTCGGCGGCGGGGGCGGCGATGAACGAGAAGAAATCGAATGCGGTCACGGATAAGAATGTGTATTTTCCGGCCGGAAGCCCGTGAGGCGAGGCAGTTCCGGGTTGATAATTTGTGGCGGCCTGTTATGATGGAAAAGCAGTAAGTGGACCGTTGGATGTGAAACATGAGATCGATGGAGAAGCGATGATGAAGAGTTTGATTACGGATGATTTTCTGCTGCAGACGAAGACGGCGCGGGTGCTGTACCACGAACACGCGGCGAAGATGCCGATTTACGATTATCACTGTCATTTGCCTCCGGCTCTGGTGGCCGAAGACAAGGTATTCGAGAATATCACGCAGGTGTGGCTGTACGGGGATCACTATAAGTGGCGGGCGATGCGGACGAACGGAACGGCGGAAGAGTACTGCACGGGGAAGGCGAGCGACTGGGAGAAGTTTTCGAAGTGGGCCCAGACGGTGCCCCACACCCTGCGGAACCCGCTGTATCACTGGACCCATCTGGAGTTGAAGCGGTATTTCGGGGTGGATGAGCTGCTGAATCCGGCATCGGCCCGGCGGATTTATGACCGGACCGGCGAAATGCTGCGGTCGAAGGAGTTCAGTGCGCGGAATCTGATCCGGAAGATGAACGTGAAGCTGGTATGCACGACGGAGGATCCGCTGGATTCACTGGAACACCACAAGGCGATTCGCAGGGACGGCTTCGAGGTCGCGGTGCATACGGCATGGCGGCCCGACAAGGGAATGATGACGGAGCAGCCGGAGACGCTGCGGAAGTGGATCGCGGACTTGGCGGCGCTGACGAATATCGAGATCAGCACGTTTGAACGGTACCTGGAGGCGATCCGGGTGCGGCATGCGTACTTTCATTCGATGGGATGCCGGCTGAGCGATCACGGGCTGGAGACGGCGTACGCGGAGGATTATACCGGGCGAGAGATCGAGGCGATATTCCAGAAGATTTTGAAGGGGGCGGCGCTGACCGCGCAGGAACAGGATCAGTTCAAGTCGGCGATGCTGTATGAGTTCGGCTTGATGGATCATGAGACGGGCTGGGTGCAGCAGTTCCATTTCGGGGCGCAGCGGAACAACAATACCCGGCTGTTCCAAAAGCTGGGCCCGGATACAGGGTTTGATACGATCGGGGACTGCCTGATCGCCAGGCCCCTGGCGAAGATGCTCGACCGGCTGGATGAGCAGAACCGGCTGGCGAAGACCGTCCTGTATAATCTAAATCCGCGGGACAACGAGCTGATGGCGACGATGATCGGGAATTTCCAGGACGGATCGGTGCCTGGAAAAATGCAGTGGGGGTCGGGTTGGTGGTTCCTCGATCAGAAGGATGGAATGGAGAAACAGATGAACGCGCTGTCCAACCTGGGGCTGCTGAGCCGGTTCGTGGGGATGCTGACGGATTCGCGGAGCCTGCTGTCGTATCCGAGACATGAGTATTTCCGGCGGATTCTGTGCAATCTGCTGGGACGGGATGTGGAGAACGGGGAGATTCCGGAGGATCTGGAACTCCTGGGTTCGATGGTGGAGAATATTTCGTATAACAATGCGGCGGCGTATTTCGGAATGCAGATGAAGGTATAAAAAAAGAGTCGTCGCAAAGGTTGTTTACGACGACCCTGGATCATGGATCCCCGGCACCGTCCTTTTTGACGCTTTAGGCGTCGGCCTCCAGACGATACGGGGCCTTTTAGCCGGGTTAGTGTATGATCGAGATGGTCTCGTCAATACACTGGATTAATTGTCGAAGATCAAAGGGTTTGGGCAGGATGGCGTCGAAGCCCTGCTGCAGGAGGGCCTGGGATTCACCCTGGGTGAGTCCCGAAGCCATGGCGACGATGCGAGTGCCCTGCAATTCCGGATTTTCGCGAATGATGGCGGAAATCCGTTTGATGTTGATGTCATCGAGCATGATGTCGAGCAGGATGATATGGGGCCGGAACTGCTCCGCGATGACGCCGGCGTCGAATCCGCATTCGGCGACGCGGACATCGAAGCGGTCTTCCTTGTCGAGGGCGTCGGCGAGGGTTTCGGTGATTTCGGGCTGTTTGTCGATGAGAAGGACGCGCGTGGAAGCGCCATCCAGTCCATTCAGGGGGATGCCGTGGGCCCGCATGAACCGAATAAGCTGGTCCATCGGGATTCGACGGTCTTTGCTGCCCGGAATTCGATAGCCTCGAAGCTGCCCGGAATCAAACCATTTGGAAACGGTTCGTGGCGCGACGTTGCAAATCTTTGCGACCTGTCCAGTTGTCAATACGTCTTTTTTGCCAATCATATCGGTCTTCACTTTTGAGTTTTCTCCAACGCTCATCTCCTGCCTCCGACCCATCCGGGTCACTTCAAGAGATTTCTTCTCCAGTGTACGACATAGAACGCATCGGCAATCGGGAGGCTCGAATTCACAATGTTTTGGGAGAGCCAAAAGTTTTTTTCAAGGGCAGGCGGAGCGGAAAAAACTCGATTTTTTACCAAAAATCATAGGCTTGCAACGCACATTCATT
>CAZOTP010000275.1:0-4645 GCA_964582655.1 uncultured Pirellulales bacterium
GTTTGCGCTGCTGGCGTCGGGGTATTTAATCGGGATGGGGATCTATTATTACCGGGTGGTGCAGACTCTGCCGGCGAAGCCGGAACTGGCGGGCCATGAAATCATTTTGCGATCGGCGGGGCTTCTGATCGCGTTTTCGATGGTGTGTTTTCTGTTTTCGCGGTACGCGGTGGGGATGAGCCGTCAGGCTGTGTGGCGGCCTTTGCGGGCGGGGGGGAGTTACCTGCTAAGCAATTCGCTGGCGTGCCTTGCTCTGGCGGTATTGCTGTTGTTTGCGGACGCGGGGTATCTGCGGGTGGAGTATTACGCGGCCTATGTGCTGATGATATTGCTGGGTCTGATCGGGGTGGAGATTATCCTGAATCTGATTCTGGATGCGTATCAGCCCCGGATCAAGGGCCGGTACCGCCGTGCGGCGTATGAATCGCGGTTGCTGGGACTGTTCAGCGAGCCGGGGGGGATTCTGCGGACGGCGGCGCACGCGATGGATTATCAGTTCGGGTTCAAGGTTTCGGAGACGTGGTTTTACAAACTTCTGGAGCGAGCGATAGTGCCTCTGATCGCGCTGCAGGCATTGATTTTGTATTTTATGACCTGTCTGGCGATTGTGGAGCCGGGGAATGCGGGGGTTTTGGAGCGGTTCGGGGAGCCGTTGAACAAGGATGCTCCGTGGGGGAGCGGTCTGCACTGGAAGCTGCCGTGGCCTGTAGATATCGTGCGGCAGTTCCCGGTGGAGCAGCTCCAGACGCTGGAGATCGGATTTGAACGGGACGCGGAGCATGAGGGCAAGCCGATTTTGTGGACGGAGAAGCACTGGAAGGCGGAATTTCCGTTTATGGTGGCGGCGAAGGCCGGTCGGGCCGAGACGGTGAAGTCGGCGGAGAGCGCAGGCGAAGGGGAGGCGCTGGCGCGGAATGATTTTGATTTGCTGACGATCGGTCTGGCGGTTCAATACCGGATTGTGGATGTAGCCCAATATGGCTATGGAAGCCGGGAGCAGCCCGGTTATCTGGATCCGGCGAAGCTGCTGGAATCGCTGTGTTATCAGGAAGTGATTCATTACGCGGCGCAGTCGAGTCTGGAGGACTTGATGGGTCCGGGTCGTCAGGGTACGACGGAGGAGCTGAAGCAGTGTTTTCAGGAGCGCGCCGACGCCTACGGTCTGGGCGTGAAGATTGTCTATGTGGGGCTGGAGTCGGTGCATCCGCCCGTGGATGTTGCAAAGTCGTTTGAAGATGTGGTGTCGGCGCTGCAGAACAAGCAGGCGAAGATCTTGACGGCGACGGGAAAGGCGCGGGAGAAGCTGTACGGGGCGGAGGCGTGGAGCCGGGTGTCTGCGGCGGAGGCGGATGCGTATGCATTCGAGCGGGCGGAACTGGCGAAGGCGGGTGCGGAGCTGTTCGCCAAGAGGCGGCAGGCGTATGAGGCGGGGGGGGGAGTGTATCTGTGGCGGGAGTAGCGTTCGATGCTGGAGGAAATGCTGCCGGGTAGGCGGAAGTATGTGCAGGCGTCGCCTGCGGTGAAACGGTGGGTGTATGAAGTGGATTTGAAAGAAAGCGTGCAGCCGGACCTGTTCGAGGGTCTGGGGCTGGAAGAGAAAAAACAGGAGAGCGCGAAGTGAAGAAGCATATTCGATCGATCTTGGCGGGCGTGGCGGTGGTTGTGGTGCTGATGCTGTATTTCGTGACGTTTACGGTGCGGTTCCAGGAGCAGGCGCTGGTTCTGACGTTCGGGAAAATCACGAAGGTGGAGACGGAGCCGGGGCTGAAATGGATCTGGCCGTGGCAGAAGGTGGTGAAGTATGATACGCGGTTCCGGACGTTTGAGCCGGTCGCGTACGAAATTAAGACGAAAGACAAGCAGACGGTGATCTGCCAGTTGTACATGAACTGGCGGATTCAGGATGCGGAGAAGTTTTACGCCGTATTTCGTCGGGGGCAGGCGGCGGGCCAGGAGGATGTGGTGTTTAATGCGCTGGAGCGGGTCCGGTCGTGGCTGGCGGAGGCGACGAACGTATTTGCGCGGTACACGCTGGGCGAGCTGGTGACGCTGGATCGGGAGAAGTTCAAGCTGCTGGAAGTGGAGCGGGGGAATGCGAACGGCGCGGTGGGGATGCTTCAGCAGGTTCGAGAAAAGGCGGCGGGGGAGAAGGGGGACCATGAATACGGGATTCAGATTGTGGATGTGGGGATCCGGAAGCTGGGGGTTCCGGATACGGTGACGCAGTCGGTATTCAAGCGGATGGAAGAAGAGCGGACGGCGGTGGTGCGGACGCTGGAGGCGGAAGGGGACAGCGAAGCGAAGAGCATTGTGGGCAAGGCGGATGGTACGGCGGCGAAGGTGAAGGCGGAGGCGGAGAGCCGTGCCAAGGCGATTCGGGGGGAAGGGGACGCCAAGGCGGCGGAGTACTATTCGGAGTTTTTGACGAATCCGGAGCTGGCGAATTTTCTGCGGAAGCTGGATACGCTGCGGAAGACGCTGACGAACCGGACGACGATCGTACTGGATCAGAACAGCCCGGCGTACGATCTGCTGACGGAAGGGCCGGAGAAGATGAAAAAGTAAAAATTGAAACGTAAACGTTTCAGGGAAACAATACAAGTTTCAGGTGAATACGCATGAATGAATCGAACGGCAGTAATCCTCATCATTCGCATGGACCGGAGGAAAAAGCATTGAAGCCGGCGGAGGGTCGGATTCGGCGTGGTGCGGTTTTGGAGGCGGAGCTGGATCCGGGGATGAAGGCTCTGGCGGAGGCGCTGCGGTGGCTGTTTGCGATGCTGAAGGTGGTGATGGTGGTGGTGGTGGGACTGTTTATCTGGAGCGGGGTGTATAAGGTGGAGCAGAACGAGCAGGCGATCGAGCTTCGGTTCGGGCGGGTGAAGGGCGTGGAGCAGGAGGCGATTCTTCAGCCGGGTCTGCACTGGAAGTGGCCGGAGCCGATCGAGGAAGTAATCCGGATACCGGCCTCGACGGTGGAGAAGCAGATTGCAGTGGATGATTTCTGGTATTATCAGACGGAGAAGGAGAAGGCGGGGGTGGCGCAGGGGCGTGCGGGAGACACGCTTCAGTTTGTGCGGGACGGGTACAGCCTGACGGCGTCGAAGGGGGCATCGAAGATATTGCGACAGCGGGAGATGGTGGAGTCGGAGGGGAAAGGCCATGCAGAGGGAATCGAGGTTCCGGAGACGGATTACAACGTGGTGCATACAGGATGGAGCATCCGGTACCGGGTGACGGATCCTCTGGCGTTTGTGACGCATTTGTGGGACGGGCGGGAAAGCCGTGCGGGAGAAGGGCTGGGGTGGTACGCGGTGGAGGGATTTTTGAAGGATGTGCTGAGCGACGCGGTGATTCAGACCAGCGCGAACCGGGATATCGGATGGATTATCTGGGAGGAGCCCACCACATTCCGAATGGAGGTGGAGGAGCGGATGATGAAGAAGCTCAAGGAACTGGAGGTGGGTTTGACGGCGCGGCTGGAACTGGTTCGGCAGGCGCCGCCCCGTCAGGTTCAGCCGTTTTTCGAGATGGCGACGAGCGCGGGGATTCTTCGGGATCAGAAGGAGAAGGATGCGCTGGCGAAGTCCAGCGAGATCGTGAATGCGGCGCAGGCGGAGGCGTCGATCCGGATTGCGGAGGCGGAGGCGTATGCCAAGGGGGTGGTGCAGTCGGCGAAGGCGGACGCGGGGTATATGAAGGAGGTTCTGCAGAAGATCGAGGACAAGGCGAAGGCGACGGCGCCGGGGGAGGATGCGGAGAGCCTGGCGAAGCGGAAAGCGGTGAGCGAGGAGCTTTTGGCGGAGACGGTGGACCAGTTGTACCACGAGATGCTGGCGTCGGTGATGAGCGAAGCGGAGGAGACGTTTGTGCTGAAGGCGGGGGAGGGCGCGGATGTGGAGTGGCGGCCTGTGCTGAGCCGGGACCCGATGATCGGCAAGCGGAAGGCGGCGGAAGCGGCGAAGAAATAAAATCAAAAGAAACCTGAAACAATAAAAATTGAGGACGAAAAGCCTAAGGAACCAATTCGATGAACGGGCATACGCATAGTCATCATCATTTAATAGATCAGGAAATCGGGGGGGACCAGGCGACGCGGACACAGGCGATCCGGGTGAGCGCGAGCCTGCTGGGGACGCTGATGGGGGGGGCTTTGCTGCTGAGCAGCATGATCGCGGGGACGAAGTATGTGTTCGGTGCGGGGAGCACGCAGGCGGAGCTGATGGCAATGGCGGGTGCGATTCTGCTGGGTGCGCCGGTGGTGTGGCACGCGGTGAAGTGCCTGATTCAGGGGCATTCGCACATGGATGAGCTGGTGGCACTGGCGATTGTGGCGGCGTTTGCGATCAAGGATTACCGGACGGCGGGGGCGGTGGCGTTTTTCATGCTTTTGGCGGAACTGGTGGAGACGCGGACGGCGCTGGGGGCGCGGGCGTCGATTGAATCGCTGATCCGGATCACGCCGACGAAGGCGCATCTGCTTTCGGCGGGGGGTGCGGAGACGGAAGTGGAGGCGAGGCTTCTGAAGCCGGGTCAGGTGATCCGGGTGCGGCCGGGGGACAATATCTCGGCGGACGGGCGGGGGGATTCTGGCGAATCGACGGTGAACCAGGCCAGCGTCACCGGCGAGTCCATCCCCGTCGAC
>CAZOTP010000276.1:0-4579 GCA_964582655.1 uncultured Pirellulales bacterium
TCAATTCCACCTTAAATCCTTAAATTCCCTGTCCAGTTTTCGGGGACAAGCTCACGACTCCTCTGGGTTTTTCCTCGCTTTCCTATGTAATTATCAGAAACGAAAACGCTGTATTACCGATCATCATAGATTTTTTGCATTAATTTTATTAACTTTTTCATCCGCAAATCATGAGGTGTTTGATGATAAGGTGTTACAACTGGCCATGCGTTATATGTGTGTTATATTATTGTTACAAAAAAGTTATTTTATTTATTTTTTTCTTGTATGGAGAAGCGGATTGGTTTAAAATGAATAGTGGAAAATGAACAAAGCTTTGAGGAGTGAAAATGGTCCCGTACCTTCCATGGGGATTCATTTATCACACGAAGATGCAAGGCAGCCGTCATGGAAATAGATGATGAGTATGTCTTGGATGCGCTTGCTGTGAACATTCGTAAATCGCATTGATTCTGTCACTCGACGTAATACCAGAGTAAGGACTCCGGTGTGTTGCCGGCGGTTCTCGTGCTCGCGTGGAGCACAACGTTTAATGTTCTTTCAAAGGAGAATGGACATGATTAGGAAAATGATGTATGTGCTTGTGGTCTTGCTGATGGCTTCGCCTGTGTTGGCCATCAACTATGAATGGAACAATTTCACGGGGACCGCCGGGAACTGGACCGACCCGGCGAACTGGATTGTGACGCCGGTGGGCACTTCTACGAGCTGGACCCCGGCCTATTACAACGGCTTGGTTCCCGGTTCCGCCGACCGCGTCTATGGCACCGGCGATGCGGCGGACTGGGCGACCGTGGATGCGAATGTCAAGCCGCATCCCTCGGATAGCGCATATTGGGGTTTTTACAATGGCTATCCCGATGCTCTGCATCATGCCTACGACATGGATTTGAATGGCACGGTGGATGGCGAAGTCAACATGGTTCAAACCGCCCAGTCGTGGTACAACTGGACCCCCCAGATTATGAACATCAACGCCGGTGACAACATTACCATCGCCCGCTGGAGAGGCGGCAACGACGGTCACCTGGCGAATGTCACGGTCAACATCAGCGGCAGCTTGACGGTTCTGGGTTCGGAATTCGATCTGGCTCGCAGTCATTACAGTGCGGTCGAATTCGTGCAGGAAGCCGGCAGTACCGTAACCGCCAATTTCAGCAACGGATTGCGTCTGAGTCAGGGCTATCGCGCTGTCTATACGATGAACGGCGGAACTCTGACCACCACTAAACTGACCCTCGGCAGTTCCAATGGCTATGGCAATCCTACCAGCAACACTGGTGCCGCTATCACATTGGATGGCGACACGGCGGCTTCGGGCTCCAAGTCCGAAATGGTCCTCAATGGCGGCGAAGTCATTATCGGCACCTCGGCCGGTCTGGTCATCAACACCCTGGCCACCACCAAGGGCGTCATCGTGATCGGGGACGGCGTCCTGAAAGTTCTGGGCAATTATATCACCACCTCTCCCGGCGAAGGCTACAACAGTCCTCTGTATAACTTCATCGCCGGCGGCAACATCGTGGCGGCAAACGCCGGTGAATGGATTACTTCCAGCTATGATGGAACCTACACAAGCATCTACGCGGTTCCGGAACCGGCGACCATGATTCTGCTCGGGCTGGGCTCGGTCCTGGCGATTCGTCGTCGCAAATAAGTTTGTTTTCCAAACAGGCTTTATGGGCGTATCTTCGGATACGCCCTTTTTATGCGCATAATTCGTAAACCTTCGCAGGGATGACATTACATAGGGATGGGAAGTTTGTGTAATGTCGATTTAAACTCGGCCATTTGGGATTGAATTTTCTGGATGAAGTCATTGGACTGGATGCTGCCGAGGACGGCGGACATTTCCTGATCGGAGTCGAAGGTGATTTTCCGGAAGGGGTGAGTGTAGTCTTTTTCGCGGGATTTGAAGGTGAGTGCGGCGATGAGGTCTGCGGTTTGCGCGGCGCGGTCGAGGAGGGATTGCCACAGGTCCGGGGTGAGCTGATCCGCTGACAGATTGTTGATTTTTAAGAGGGTGTGGGCGGCGTGGTGGGCTTTCTGGCGGGGGTATGCCTGCCACCGGCGGTGGTATTCTTCGTGGAGCTGATCCCAGGAGTCGATTTTTTTCCGGAGGATATCCTGTTTGAGGGAATCGAGATCGGATTGGGGGATGAGCTGGCCTCCGATGTTGACCCAGGGCCTGGGGGCGGGGGTGTGGAAGAGGGATTTGATTGGTTCGTGAATGGAGTCACGGTCTTTACTCTGGATGTATTCGACGAGGGTTTTGACAGCGTAGTAGTGTGTCATATCGCGGTAGATTTGCCAGGCAGCAGCGGTTTTGAGGATTTTGACAGGTCGGGAGGAGTTTTCGATGGATTCGCCAAGGATTTCGAGAGAGTTGACCAGGTCTGGCTGATTCTGGAGAAGGTCATAGCCGATCGAACGTAATTCTTCCGGTGAGATGCCATCGGCGGATTTGTTTTGCTGACCCAGCCAGGCTTTTGCGGTCCATGTTTCTAGGAGGGCCAGGGCGGTGAAGATTTCCTCGACGGAGTCCGGGGCGAGGGCTTCGAATTCGATCATCTGGAGTTTGTTGATGCGGGCGTCTCGGGCCTGGTATTTCCATGCGTTTCGGGCGAGTGCGTACATATCGTAGAGGAACCAGAAGGCGGGGAGGATGTGGAGTGCATCTTCGGATTCGCAGTTGGAGACGAGGGCGAAGGGCAGGGGGATGTTGAGTTCGGCGGGGTAGGCGCCTTTGACGATGAGGGTGTAGGAGGCGAAACGGGAGGGGAGTTTGAGGCTGGCGCAGAGACCGGGCCAGAATCCGCGGCCCGCGACGAGTTCGCCATCGTTGGCGCGGGAGTTATGGTTGGAACCAGCGGAGACGCCGGCGGCCATGTTGGACTGGCCGAGTATGAAGGCGGCGCAGAGGAAGGAGTTGTTATGGTGCTGTTCGTGGCCGGGGAAGATGAGGGAGTTGAGAACTTCGCAGCAGGATATAGTTGAGTTGTCGCCGAGGAAGGAGTGGATGAGACGTGCGCCGTATTTGAGAACGGAATTCTGGCCCAGGATAAACCGGACAGCTTTGACGCCATAGAAGAGCCGGCAGCCGGTGCCGATGACGGCGTTGACCAGCTCGACGCCTGCGGCGAGCTGGGTGGCTTCTTCAGGGGTGCTGTGGATGGTAAGGTTTTTGAGCTTGTTGGCGCCTTTAATGTAGGCGTGCGAGCCGATGTTGACGTCCTTGAGGATGCGGCAGTCCTTAATAATGGTGCAGTCGCCGACAATACCGTAGTAGCCGCGGCGGGAATCAAATTTTTTATCGGTCATTTCAGCGAAGCGGGCCAGGAGGTCGGGATTGTCGCGATATTTGGCCCACAGGAAAGCGTCGGCGGGGATCATGCCGTCGAAGGGATGGATGCTTCGGCCGCCATTTTCGTTGCCCACGTCGAGGGTGACGCGGACGGAAGCGGGTTCGCCATCCTTGACGATGCCGTTTCCGAATTTGGCGTAGTCGGTGGTCATCATTTCATCGATGTTGAGGAGGATGACTTCGGAGCCGATGATGTAGTGGGCGAGGTAGCGGACGCCGTCGATAACGACATTGTTTCCCAGGTCGCAGGAAACGATGGTGCTGTGATAGAGTCCGACGGGCAGCCGGAGGTCGTGGAATTCAAGGTAATAGTCTTCGAGGTCTCCGATGCGAACGCGGCCGAAGAAGTGGCAGTTGATCACGAGTTCGGGGTCGAAGCGATCGGTGACGGAGATGGCGGTCCAGTCGTCGGAGGTATTGGCGTTTTTGACGAGGGTTTCGATTTCGCGAGGGGTGAGGGGCCGGTAGGGTTTGGCGGGAGCGTGCTGGGCGTTGCGAAGGTAGTATTCATCCTTGCCGGCGGGGAGGTAACGCGGATCAACGAAATTATACCCGAGTTTCTGAATGGATTCTTTTTTGATGATGTTCATCGGACATTCCTTGTAAGCGGTATGTGCAGGCCGAATCGGCAACAAGCCATTTTGCCATAACGGATCTGTTTGTAAAGGGTTTTTCGAAAAAACAAGGGGACAAAGACCGTGAATTTATCTTGACAGCGAACGATTTTGGATTTACTCTGGAATCGTGTAAGAAAGCGGCAGGCGGGTCTGGTGCCGGATGTAGGATTCAAGGATGGACTGTCAAAACGCAATGAAAGGACCTCGAGCCGGAGCGAAGGCCGGGAGGGGCGATTGAGGGCAGGTGATCCCCACATGGTCAATTGGCAGGAACAACCGGAGGCGGCAGCCGGTGAGGGTGCGGATTCTTCGGCGGGGAAAATGACGATCTCGAATCGAAAGAAGACGGTGTTGAGCTGGGGGATTTCAGTCGGGTCACATGCCTTGCTGTTTCTGTTGCTGGCCGCGATTACGTGGTTGGGGGGCGGGGGCATGGGTGTGGAGAAGACCGTGGAAGTGGGATTTTCGGCGGGCGGAGAGAGCGGGGAAATCGGGATGGGGACGGCGGAGGAGGAATCGCAAGCGATTTCCAGTTCCAGTTCCCTGACGTTTCCCCCGATGGTAGAGATGGGGCCGGCCGTACTGGAAGGGGGAGGAT
>CAZOTP010000277.1:0-4571 GCA_964582655.1 uncultured Pirellulales bacterium
GGGGGTGTGGCTGGTGGTTTGGGGTGTAGTGGGGGTGGGGTTGGGGGGGGGAGTGGGGGGGGGGGGGGGGGCCGGGTTTTTGCGGGGAGACGCAGCCGGGGGCGGCCAGGAGCAGGAGGAAGACGGCCGGCGGGATTTTTTCGGCGAGGCGGCGTGCGGGAGGAGCGGGGGATGCGATTCGCGGCGGCATTTATAAATCTCCCTGGAGGATGGCGCTGATTTCCTGCGAGACTTTCTGGATTTGTTCTTCGTCGAGGTGGGGATTGACGACGTCGTGGATTTTTTCCTCACGGACGAAGCGCATTTTCCAGATTTCGCGGTTGTTTTCGCGCCGGGTGTCCTCGTATTTGAGGATTCGTTTTCGCATGAGGATGAGGGCGAGTACGAAGCGGAAGTTGACTTTGAGGGAGTCGGTTTCCGATTCGAGCCTTTCGAAGAAGTTTCGGAGGACGTCGTCGTCCACGAAGAGTTTTTTCTTCTGATTGGGCAGGGGGACGCGGGTTTTCCAGAAGCTGTACACCGGCGGGGACTGGGTCTGCCAGAATTCGGCGCTGTAATCGACGCGTTCGAAGGCGTTGTTTTTGTCGATGAGGGCGGCGTAGTATTCTTCGCCGGGGTTAAGGGGCCGTCCGGACCCGGCACACACCCCTGTGGTTCGCTGCACCTGCCATTGTTCCATCAGTAAACTCCCATGCGGCGTTGCTCGCTGCGGTGAATGTATGGTTCTGTTCAGAGTCTAACCGAACATGATAATGCGGGGGCGGGGGTTTTCAAGGTCTTTCCGGCGTGGCGGCGCCGGTTTCGAAGGAAATATAGGGTTCGATGTCGTCGCATGTTGCCGGACCGACGCCGGGGACGGGGTCGAGGTCCTCGATTTGGCGAAAGGCGACGGGTCGGTCGGCGGAGGTTTGGCGTTTGCGGAAGGAGACGATGTCTTTGGCGCGGGTTTCCCCGATTCGGGGCAATCGGACGAGCGACGTCCACGGATCGGTATTGATCCAGACGAGGTTGGGGAGCCGTTCGTCGGCGGCTTTGGAAGATTCGCGGGGTTCCGGCGTCGCTGCCGGTCGGGCGCGGAGCAGGAAGCAACCGGCGAGCAGCGCCGTCAGCAGCCAGAATCCGCAGAGCCGGGGGAGGCCTGGATCGTTTGCGTTCATATAGTGTCCCTATTTAACGAGGATATCCCGCAGCCGGTCGAAGTCATCGAGGCTGAAGTATTCGAGGATGATTTTTCCGCGGTGTCCCCGTTTTCCGGCGGGCCGGATCTGGACGCGGACGCCGAGGCGGCGGGAGAATTCCGTTTCGAGTTCGCGGAGATGAGCCTGCCGAGCGGCGTGGAGGGCGGCGGGGGGCAGTTCGGTTTGGTTTTTCCGGAGGGTCTGGACGTGTTTTTCGAGCTGCCGGACGGAGAGGTTTTTTTCCAGAATGTCCTGGGCAAGCCGTTTTCGCATTGCATTATCGGGGACACTCAAAAGCGCGCGGGCGTGGCCCATGGAGAGTTTTCCCTCCCCCACCATCTGCTGGATGTCTTCGGGCAATTCCAGGAGTCGCATGTAATTGGCGAGGGTGGCGCGGTCTTCCCCGATGCGTTCGGCGGCCTGCTGCTGGGTGAGCTGGAAGCGTGTGGTGTAGCTTCGGTAGGCTTTGGCGCGTTCGATGGCGTTCAGATCGCTGCGGTGGATATTTTCGATGAGTGCCCACTCGAGCATGTTTTGTTCTTCGGCGCGGCGGACGATGGCGGGGATGGTTTTGAGTCCGGCGAGCTGGGCGGCTTTGCAGCGGCGTTCGCCGGCGATGATTTGATACCCTTTTCCGGAGGAGCGGACGAGGATCGGCTGGATCAGGCCATTGGCCCGGATGGAGTCGGCGAGTTCCTGGAGTTTCTGGGGATCCCAGTGGATGCGGGGCTGATGGGGGTTTTTTGTAATGGCAGCGAGAGGGATTTCTTGAAGGGAGTCACCGGCGGGCGGGGGCGCGGGCGGCTGGTGGGGGTGATGGATCACTTCATTTTGAATGGAAAGAGTGGAGGAGGCGCCGACGGGTTCGGATTCCAGTTGGGTCAGTCTGGTGGAGGAGATGAGGGAATCGAGGCCTCGGCCCAGGCGTTTTTTTATTTCAGGCATAACAACTCCATATATTAGATAAATATACAACTTACTATATTCTTATCTACTATAACACAGTTTGATGGGAAGAACAAGCAAGTAAATATTTTTTATATTTTTGAATGAGGAAACAGGATTTTTTTAGAGAGGTTTCCGCAGAATTGGATGAGAAGCGGCGGGAGAGGAAAGGATGTTTTGAGGCTTTTCGATGCTGGGTGCGGCGAGCGATGAGTGAGAGGCAGCGGACCGGGAGAAGATGTTCCACGTGGAACATTATCCGGCGGGGGAGGCGATGATTTATCATGGACATTATCGTGTGTTCCACGTGGAACATTGCCAGACAAGGACGAGTGGAGAGGGTTGCTGAGGAATATTATTCTGTTTTTTATTTGGATGAGTACGCGGAGATGGGATGGATTGTTAGTGGATGAATGGGCTGCATAGATGACAATTTGATTTCCAGGTTTTTTATTACGAAAAGAATTGAGCGCGATGAATCTGTTGATCGGGATATTGCCTCGAAGAAAATAACGCCCAGTGTATTGTATTTCATCTATTTTTATTTGAGAGGGCGTTTTTTGGACGGATAGAGTTTTACCAAGAGGATGGATGGACGTTTGAGCGAGGAAAAAAGAATCGTGTTTGGAAATCGTTGGACTTTATGATGATGGTAGATGCAACGATTGAACCTGTCTTCAGATTGGCGAAGTCAAGATGTTTGCCGGGTGTTATGACGGAGGAGGCTTGCGATTTTACGAGATTGGGAATTCCAATTTTGGATGGGCATTTTCCGGTTGGCGGGATCTTAGGCGATTGGTGCAGTTCTGGATGATGTGCTGGAATTGTAATCGAGCGGCCTTATATCCTACTATTAAAGTATGATTATTAGCCGTGCTCAAAAGTTTACGAAAATATCCTAAGTGCTTATGCAGCAATGATTAACATATATTTGGAGCAGATTCTGTTTAAACATTGGCAAAACATTTAATTGGGCTAAGGGAGGGAGTGAGGGAGGAAACGAATTCCTCTTTTGATAGGGAACAGAAAGGATGGAGGGGAAGAGATGTTACGAAAAATTTTTAAAAAAGGATATCCCGGTAACAAGACGGTAAACTGGGTGGTGAATAATTGAGAGTGTGGTACAGGTGCACATTTGGATTTTTACGGAGGCAAAGACATGCGGATCACGAAATCTATCGCAATGGCGCTTTTGGCGGGGATGGTACTCGGCAGTTTGGTGTGGGGCAAGTCGGTTGGCGTGCTGCTCCAGGAGGGGATTTATCAGCAGGAGACGGCGGGGAATCTGGACAAGGCGATCGAGATTTATCAGCAGGTTCTGGTCGATGCGCAGATTACCGAGCCGGTCGCGGCGCAGGCGAACTATCAACTGGGACTGTGTTATCTGAAAAAAGGGGACAAGAACAAAGCGAAGGAATATTTTCAGAAGGTAACGACTCAGAATCGAAAACAAGAAGAACTTGTACAAAAAGCCCTTCAACAGATGGCGCTTCTTGAGCCGAAATCAACAGAAGACTCTTTCTTTGAAAAACTTCCTTCGAATGTCATTTTGTTTATCGGGGATAAGTTTGGAAGTATCTGCGCCGATGCAGGCCTCAAAAATCTGTATTCCAATGCTCATATTTATTTTGTGGATTCTGATTTTATTGTAAGAAACGGCGGAATGGGATATTATTATAATTTTACTCCGCAGCCGGTGACGAGCAAGGTTCGTCTTTCTGGCACGTCTTATCCCAATCAGTCTTTTTATGATGTCGCAGGGCGAAAAATGAATGTAGAGATTGTCCCCGACAAAGACCGCCCCAAATTCTATCATATTTACTGGACGCCTGAAGAGCCGCTGGCGCCGAAACAGTATTTCAGCTATGGCTGGAGTCTGCATGGTTCCAGAAAGCTATTTCCCATCGATGAAAAGAGCTATTCTTTAACGATGCAAAATCATTTTGGCGACCCTGTTGTGGAAACGTTTTTTCTGGTTCTCCCCGCGCAACTCAAGATTGTCCGCCAAGACGAAGATTATAGTTCCAAAGAGACAGTATGTGAGTACGATGTTTATTACTGGTCTAAAGAGTTGCCGAAAGACACCAATCACAAGGTAGGTATTGTTTTGGCAAAAACGGACGGTTCTGAATCCTCGGTTCAATCGGCGGAAGAGTTAACCGCCGAAGGGTGGAAGCTGTGGGGGAAACAGAAGTTTTCGGAGTCGGCGGAGTTTTTTCGGAAGGCGATGGCGAAGGAGCCGTGGAGCCAGTCCTTGAATGCCGTGCGGAAGCCGCTGGGCGCGGTGAAGGAGAGGAAAGTGTTGTCCAGCACGTTTACGACGCAGGCGCCGGGCGCCCCGGACGGGAAGTATGTGGTGATTCAGTTCCAGATCGTTTGCGAACAAGGCGTCGGCGGTGGAGACGGTGACGCCGATGCTGGATTCGGACGGCGCGTGGCGGGTGTCGG
>CAZOTP010000278.1:0-4528 GCA_964582655.1 uncultured Pirellulales bacterium
GCTGATCGTAATCGGCGGGTATGCGCTGTTGGATGAGACGCTGAGTTTGTGGATGCGCGGGCGGTGCGAAGGGGAGGATGTGCTGGCGGGGTGCGGGGGGGCGGTTCTGGGTGCGCTGTGCAGTATCCTGCTGGCCCAGCAGCCGGCCCGAAACCAACCTGAAATATAGAACAATATTATAACAATTCAAAAACGATTTTTGTTGATGATCCTCCAATCCGGGGTGTATAATAATTGCGTATTAATGTAGATTTGTCCGTCCGGTTTTTGCACCTTGGCATTGTTCTGATGAGAGCGTAGTGAGATATAAAATCGAAATCCAAAAAAAAGTTTGTATTTTAAAGAAACTATAACGTTAAAGGAAATATTTTCTATTTTAAAACAGGAGTATTGCCATGGGTAAGAAACGCGGGTTTACCTTAATTGAGCTTCTGGTGGTGATTTCGATTATCGCGCTGCTGGTGAGCATTCTGCTTCCGGCGCTGAACAAAGCGAGAGAGAAGGGACAGGCGATTGTGTGTCTGACGCATATCAAGACGTTTGCGTTCGCGAATATGCAGTTTGAGGAGCAGAATGGATTTATGACGCCCGGCTGCTGGGTGCTGAACGAGGACTATCTTCGATTGCTGGAGATGAGCGATACGGATATCGAAGAGAACATTAAAAACGGATACCGGGATGCGGTGCTGCCGGCGGATTTGCAGTGCCCGGGAAGCCCGATCGGCAAGATGGGGTTGGAGGGCGCCCGGACTATGGGTGCGACGTGGACGGGCGTTTCCTACGGGTATAACATGGGCACCTACAATCCCAAAGCCGTCCGCTATACGTATAGAGGGGTGCCGGCGTACACGGAACTGATTTATAAATACAATCGGAACACCAATGTGTCGGTGGAGCGGTTTTATAAATCGTCGCAGATCACATCGCCGTATTCGAAAGTCATGTTTGTTGATGCGAATGAATTCGGCGTGAATACGCATGTGCAATCGCCGCGCCCTGAAAATTATACCAGTGAAATCTGCGGGATTAATTATGAAGTGGCGTGGGACATGTACAACGAGCTCTGCGCCAAAGAGAATGTGTATGCGGCGCTGATGTACCGTCACAGCGAGGGGGCGAATGTGGCGTTCTGGGACGGTCACGCGGCCCGACAGGCGAAGGAAAAACTCTGGATTCTGGATGAGGCGCATCCCGGCACGCTGGGGAAAAGCGACAATCCGGAGATGGCGATGATCTGGAAGCTGGAGAAATAGAAACGACGTTTATTCATTCCGGAGCGATGCAGAGCGTGGGACCTTGATCCACGCTTTTTTTATGGACTCAAGAAGGAGAAGATTTCGCATCGCGGGGTGACGCGGTCGCCCTGCTTGATGCCGCTGAGAAGGAGGACTTTCGCCTGGCCGGGGGGGCTTTGCAGGAGAACGGCCTGAAAATCGTCGTGGGGGGTGAGCATCGGGCCGACGGAGGCGAGCCGGTTTTCCTCGGCGAGGTAAATTTGGGCGGTATCCAGGACGATGTCGGGATCGGGGCCTTTTCCGGGATCGTATTCCCCGCCGCACAGGAGGATGAATCGGCCTTTTCGGTCCGGGTCACCGGCGAAGAGATCGACGGCGATCATGTCGGAGGCTCCGGGCTGGACGGCGCCCTGCGAAGTTGGCGTAAGCTTTGGACCGTCGAAGAGCCGGTCTTTCGCGGGATCGTAGATCCAGGTGTTGGCGATGCACTGGTTGGAAAAGACTTCCTGGCCTCCGGCGAGCAGGATGGTGTTGTTATAGAGCCGTGCGGCGGCCTGGTCGTCGAGGACGGCGGGGAGTTTTGCGGAAAGGCGGGTGAACGTTTCCGAGGCCGGGTAGAATCGTTCGAGGGTTCTGGTTCGTCCGCCGACCAGGAGCACGGTATCATCGGCCAGCGTGACGGAAACATGATCCTGATGAAAATCATGGGCGGGATGTTTGGCGTTTCGCAGGATGAATCCGTTTGGCGCCGCGGAATCGGGAATGAGGAGTTCGGCGATTTTGCTTTCGCCGGTAATCAGGACCGCTCCGTTGGGCAGGAGATTCAGACGTGGATTCCTTCGGGGGACGGACATGGTTGCGAGAGTCTGAAAGGAATTTTTTTGGGGGTTGAAGAGTTCAATGGAATTCAGGGGGCGGGCGTCCTGTCCATCGCCTCCGACGAGGAGTACACGGCCATCAGGGAGAGTAAGGGAGGCGTGCAGAAAGCGGCCTGTTTTGAGGATGCCCTCGGGGATGCTCCACGCGTTGGTTTGCGGATTGTAGATGCGTGCCAGATTGTTGGCGATGGGGAGGGAGAGGAAACGGCTGAGGCCTCCGGTGACCAGGACGTTTCCGTTGGGAAGCAGGGCGGCGGAAGGGGCCTGGGAGCCGGCGGGCATGTTTGCGGCGGGAGTGAACTGAACCTGCCAGGTCAGAGTCGCCGGTGCGGGAGGGGGATTTTCCTGCGCCCGAATCGGATCGGGAAGGGAACCCCAAGCCAGGAGAATCAAGCCTGCCGCCCATCGCATCGGAAAACACGGGATCGGATTCAGGAGCCGGTTTCCTCCAGATTGAACAGGGACGGTTCGCCTTTGAGGCGCTGCAACCCCTGGCGGACGTAATTTTCGGAGAGATCGATACCCAGGAATCTTCGCTGGAGGGCCGCGGCGACGGCGACGGTGGTTCCGCTTCCGCTGAAGGGGTCCAGCACGAAGTGGCCCGGATCGGAGGAGGTGAGGATAATACGTTCGAGGAGTTTTTCGGGCATCTGGCAGCCGTGGAATCCGGCGCGTTCCTTGAAGGTGCCGCAGACGCGGCTGAAGTTCCAGGTATCTTCATCGGGCCGGAATCCCTCGGCGATTTCGGCGGGGCGGAGAATCCAGGTATCGTCGGGGATTTTTCCGCGGCTGTCGGCGCGGCGGTCGTTGTAGGCAGTCTGTCGGGCGGAGGGGACGCGGATAGGAGCGTCGTTGAAGATGAAATTTTTTCCGTTTTTGACGAAGTAGAAGATGTGGGTGTGCGAGCGTGCGAATTTCTTTTTGGTGCACTGGCCGAAGGTGTAGTACCAGATAATCCAGTTTCGCAGGATCAGGCCGGTTTCGCGGGCGATGATGCGGATTTCGGCGGCGTAGTCATCGCCGATGGCGATCCAGAACGAGCCGTGGTCGTGGAGCACCTCATAGCAGGCTTTGATCCACTTCCGGGTCCAGTCGAGATAGCGGTCGTAGTCCAGCTTGTCATGGTACTGATCGTAGGAATAGCCGATGTTGAAGGGGGGATCGGCGAAGACCAGATCGACAAAGGGGGTGAAGCCTTTCCGGCGGGTTTCGGCCTGAAGCAATTCGACGCAATCGCCCTGAACGATGGTATTTTCCGGCAGCATGAGGGCATTCTAGCCGGTCCGGCGGGGGAGGCAAGAAAATTTACCAGTCGAAGGGGGTATTGACGTTTACCCTGGAGGGGTCCTTGTCTTCGATGATGGCCAGGATTTTCAGGAAGGACAGGCCGCTATTGCCGGGTCCTTTGTCCACCTCTTCGGAGCCGAAGGGGTGCCAGATATCCCAGTCGAAAAGGTCGGCCTTGTTTACGAACTCGACATGGCCGTCGCCATAGAGGATATTCATCCCTTTCGGTTCATTCTGGGAGGAGCGATGGGGGATGGCGAGCCAGTTGTGGATGGTATCGTAATAGAAGGGTCTTTGGTGCAGTTTTTCGATTTTTTTCTGGCCATGGGTCCAGTAGTTGTAGGACACGCGGATTTTCCCGTTGGCATCGACGCTGAGCGGAGGCATGACCCACTCACCGGTGACCGGATCAGTGTAGTATTCCACGTTGAGCCAGCGGAGGGCGTTATTGGAAACGGCGTTGGGGATCCCGGGGCAATAAAACACCTGAAAATCCTTCATCTGTCCGGTTTCCCAGAGTTTTCCAAGGGAGAACCATTCCAGTTCGGTATTCCTGGGGTAGGGTTTGTAGGCAGCCGGATTGGCATCCTGAATGACGAGGGACCTGTATCCCCAGGTTCCTTCGGTGGAGGCGGTGGGCCAGATTCGCTGCGGGGGCAAAGCTCCTTTTTCGTTGTCGCAGTAGAGCGTCAAGGCCTGTCCGATGCTTCGCAGGTCGGAAGCGCAGACGACTTTGTAGGCGGTCTGGCGGGCGGAGTTGAGCGCGGGCAGGAGGATGGAAACCAGCTGGGCGATGATCGAAATGACGACGAGCAGTTCGATGAGGGTGAAGGCGTTTCGTTTGGCCATGATTCGATTCCTTAGTTTGGGCGGTTTCGGTTTCGGCACGAGAATGAACCGACGAATCAACCGGAGGCCGTATTCACAATCGGCTTTTGATACCCTTATTATAGAGGATTTTCCGGGTCTCGGCAAGGGGGAAAATGAGGGCGGTACAATGTGATGTAAGAATTTGTTTTTTATGGAGTTATGAATTGATCCGCGCATTTGGTCGGCGGTGGGGTCGAGGAATTCGTTCGCTGGTCGGAAACAAGCATTGCAAAGGGGGGGCTGATTTGCTAGTCTGTG
>CAZOTP010000279.1:0-4498 GCA_964582655.1 uncultured Pirellulales bacterium
CCACTTCCGGACGGGTCAGTAGATAATCCAGGCTCCCCCGGTCCCCCTGCACAAAAATCCCGGCCCATGTGGAACCGGCGACGAAAATAGTTCGCGCCATCACCGTTTCGCACTGACCGCAGGTGGAATTAAAGGCCTTGATGTACTCATCGCTGCCGGGCGTCAGCGTATCCAAATCCTTTTTCTTGAGCTTCTCCGGCAATTCCGCCGCATGCAGCCGCTGCGAACCGAAATAAAATGCGTCCGGCGCCAGGACAACAAACCCCCGCCGCGCCAGTTCATCCGCGAAAGGCCGGCCGCCGTAGGCCGACTCGATATGCTTCTTCAAAATCTCCGGCTGATTTTCGGTCTCCGTGATTTTCTCTTTTCCGAAATAATAAAATCCGCCATGGTCGTGCAGCGCCAGCACCGCCGGGGCGGGACCTTTCAAATTGTCTGGGATCAGTAAAAACGCTTCCGTTTTGCGCTCTTCGCTCACCCGGTATCGCACATGATGCCGTGTGTAGCCTTCCTTCTTCACCGTCGCAAGAATCTCCGGCTCCGGCGATACGGGCCGGGGGGAATACGCCAGCAGTTCCTGCATTTTTTCCCGGCCCTGCCGGCGCCATGATTCCGCGTCCGGCCAGCGCTTCGCCAGATAGGACAAACAGAGATCGTTGCGGTCGGATACGCCCTTCAGAAACGGATAAAAATTCGCCGTCGGCTGCTCCGCCGCGTGTTCCTGTGCCGGGCAATCCTTCACGCCACAGACCAGCAGCAAGCCCATCATTTCCATGACGAGCACCATATTCAAAACCGGTTTCATCCTCGTTCTCCTGCGATTAATAAGGGGATCAGTTGATCGATTTCCGTGATGACCTGCTGCGCCTCGCCGCCGGGCGGAGGTTCTTCCGTTTGCCGGATCCGATCCGGACGGAGAATCTGCACGGTACGCCAGCCTCGCCCGTTAGGAGCGATAAAATCCTTTTCCGTGTTGTCGGCAACATACACGCATTGACCGGCACTGCATTCCAGGATTTCTTCCATCCGTTCAAACGCGCGGGGATGGGGCTTCCAGAATTCCCGCCCCAGCTCTTCGGTGAAAATCATTGCGTCGAAATACTTTCCCAGTCCCAGCGACTCCGCCTTGAGCCGCTGCGCCGGCAAAAAGCCGTCGGAAATCAGCCCGAGCTGGAAGCGCTGTTTGAGCGTTTTCAACACCTTCCGCACGGCCGGCTCCAGCTTCAGCCGGGGCCCATGCTCGCGGTACACCCGCACCAGCTCCCGAATTTCCTCCACCGTCACCGTCCATCCCAGCTCATCCAGAACCGCGTTGAACACCCGGTCCCGCGGGCCCGTCTCAAACGCCTGCAGCAGCTTTCCAAGAAATTCCTCCCGGGTTAAATTCGGGACCCCTTCCGCACGGGTCTGCTTCGACAAATACTCCGCCACCGCCTCATACCCGCTGCGAACATACGCCCGCTCCGGATACAGCGTATCGTCCAGATCGAACACCACCGCGCGAATGTCGGTATGGATTTTTGTTTCTGCCGTTTTCATTTTTTTGAAACGCCGGCGTTTCGAGTGATTTCCTCGGCGGTCAAAGCCCTGCCGTAAATAGTCAGCTCATCGATATCGCAGTCACAATACCAGTTTCCAAACCGCCAGCCTAGATTAATCCGCCTCTGGGGTCCGGCGGCCGGAAAGATCGGGGAATCGCCCGGATACTTCCCTTCCTCCTCCCGCAACTGCTCCCGGCCGTCCAGATAGAGCCTCACCCGCTTCTCATCCCAGGTGATGGCGACATGATGCCACTGGGTCGGCTCCCATGCGGCGATATTGCCCTCGGCGGTCCCGTTTAAATGCCCCACATGATCCTTCATCCTCACGCGAAGCTCATCGTAAATCGCCGCCAGTCCCAGACTGTCGATCAGAGGCGTCTCTCCCTCCACATGAAATACGGATGCCGGCTCCGGAGTTTTGGGATCCCGCTTGCTGTGCAGCCGGAGCCAGAATGCTATGGAACCCGGCCCCATGAGCATCTCCCGCGGCGCAGGCAGCCGAACAGATCCGCCTTTGCCGGTTGCAAGCGCCTTGCCTTTCCTGCCGGGAACATACCGAATTTCGCCTGCCGCTTCTCCCTTTTGAATTCCCGCCGGGGTGGTGCAATCCAGGGTTTCTTCAAAATTCGCCTGAAGCAGGACCTCCGGCCTTTCCAAAGAAGGCTTTGGCGGACCCGCCTGGCGCAGCGGCTGGGGCGAAGGAGGCAGCGAGTCGGGCTGAATCTTTTTTCGCTGCAGATACGCCGCGGTGTGAGGCGAGGTCCGAACATCCTCGGAAAATTGTTTGGCGTTGTCCTCGATCCCCATTTCGTGAACGCGGCTGGAAAACGCCCGGACCGCCACCGACAGATACCGCTCATCCCCCGTCATCTCATACCCGTACCGAAACGCGTCGGCAACCAGGAAGTTCAAGCCGACGATCGCAGAGTGTCTGTGTTTGCGATTCATCGCGTTGAATTCATAAACAAAGGCGTTTTCCTGCGGATTCCACATGTGATCGATCAGCCAGTCCAGGCTCTTCACAATGACACCCCGCAGCTCTTCATCCCCCGTAATCGCGTAATAGGCGGACAAGCCGTTATGAAATTCCCCCGTCATGAACGGCTTGCAGCCGTCCATCATCCACGTCCGCCACCACGTCCCGCGCTCAAACTCCTTCAGCGGGTCCCTGGCGTAGATTTTCACATAATCAATAATCAGCTCTGCCGCCTGAAGATATTTCGCGTCCCGCGTTACCTCATACGCCCGGCAGAGGGTCAGCAGAGGCCACCCCAGGTTCCGCTCCGCGCCGGCCAGATTCTCGCGAATCCGTTCCGTGCCCTTCTCCAGTATAATCCCGGCCATGTCGTCGGCGATGTTCCGCAGCGCATCCAGACTCCGCTCATCCCCAGTCAAATAATAGGCATCGGCGCAGCAGTCCACAAACACATGGCCCGCATTCGTGCTGGTGTACGCCTCCTCATGCCTCTCCGCTCTCTCGCTGTAGCCGTGATAACGCTGCCCCCCCTTGTCATGATCGACATCCATATCGATGAAATGCTGATTGCAGTCCACCGCGAAATTGTAATAATCCCGGTCCCCGCTCCGCCCATACAGCAAAAAACATCCATGCCCCGTATCGTATTCCAGATCCCCCCGCGTTTCCGCGTTGCCGTAGCCCCCGTGATAGTAATCCCCGAAATGCAGCATTCCATTCTCCCGCGGATTGGTTTTCCGGTCCCGAAGCAGAAATGCAAACGCCTGCCGCACTCTCCGGTCATACTCCGCGGTTTCGGCCGCCCCCGCCGGCGAAAGCGTCCCCAGAGCTTCCGTCCGGCAGAAATACTCCGGCGAACTCTGCGCGATCAGCGGTTCCTCCGCGCGCTGCAAACGCAGCAGACAGGAGGACCGCTTGGCAGGGTCATTCTCAAAATCCAGAAGAATATGATGCGTTTTCGCCCGCGTGCGACCCAGGTTCAAAATTTCTCCGCCCCGTTCGCTCCAGAGCGACAAACGAATCGCATGCGGGCGAACTTCGATGGCCTTGGGATTCAAATGATAAAAATTCCGGATCGACACGCCCAAAAGAGCCTCTTTGCCTTCGAGAATCATCCAGCCCGGCGCCGGCGCATCCAGAGCCGCAAGCTGTCCTTCGTATCCGCTCCGGCAAACCATCTGCCGATCCGCCGTCAGCGCCGCGGTTTGCCCGTCCCGAATCGGTTTCTTTTCAAATCCGCCGGGCAGCGTCACCAAACCTTCGCTTCCGACCGAGGGCTTCATATCGATAGAAATCGATTTCACCCGGTGCACCTTGGGCCCGCCCAGGCAAACAAACGTCGCCTCCATGCCCATCGTGCTCTGCCCGGCGTAAAAACGATATCGCGTATCCAGTTTATACAAACGGCCGCCTGCCTTGTCCTCAAGCCAGCCGACGACATGCACCGTCGCCCGAACGGGACCGGACTCCTCGATCTCCAGCACATCCGCTTTTGCCCCTTCCGAGGAATGGACCGTGCCATCCTCCAGTTCAAACACAAATCGGCTCTCCCCCGTCAAAATCACTTTGCCGTTCCGCCGAACTTCGCCCAAGCCCAGACTGCTGTCTTTTCTCAGCTTTACCTGCATCGCGCCGGTTTGAACAATCACCTCTTCATCCTGCGTGTCCAGCTTAAGCAAAGACGCCTCCGGCGAAGAACCCGGTTTCAAACGATAATGAGATCGCCCCTTCGGCGGACAGTCCCCGAAAAATTGCACCAGAAGCCATTGCACGCTCCCATCCGGCCAGTAGCCCAGCTCCCGCGTCTGCGTCGCAAGTGCCTGACCCCCCGCGGTTTCCACATGCATCGCCGCGCCGGCGGCAAGCTCCCCCTGGCCAAACCGCATCCCCGAACCCCCCGGCTCCCCCTCCCGGGCCAGCCCCAGCCGCTCCGCCAGCCTCAATTCCCCCGCCCGCGCGGGTGCCCCCGCGGAGCCCGCTG
>CAZOTP010000280.1:0-4492 GCA_964582655.1 uncultured Pirellulales bacterium
CCAAATGGGGATTCTTCACCCAATTGAGGTATCTCGGAAAAACCGACGAAGATATTATTGCCGAACAGAAAAAAATCAAGGAAGCGCAGTCAAATGCACAGTCCGGCGCACCGGCCGCAGGGCCCCCCGGCGGCTTTAATCCCTTTGGGGCGCCGGCCCCGGCGGCAGGCGTGGGAGCTCCCTTCCCGCCTCAACCCGCGGCGCCTGTGGCCCCCGGCATGCCCCCCGCTCCGGGAGCAGCCCCTGCCCCGGGAGAAGCACCCGCGGCGCCCTCCCAGCCCGAATTGCTGGACCGGCCGCAAACGCAGGAACAGGCGACCGCCAATGAAGCCGCCAAATGGATGCCGTTTGAAACTTTCATTGACCCTGCCAAACCGGAAGAATATTCCTTTTACACGCGCGATGGAAACTGGATTGGCGGAGAAAGTTCTCCGGGGGGCGTTATGGGCATGGGAGCGGCTCAGCCCAAAGGATTGGGTATTCCCAAGCCGCTGGAACTGCAGAGGCCTGGATTGCCGGTATTCGGGGGAATGGGAACCCCGGGCCTCGGCCCCATGGGTCGCGAAGGCGGCGGGGGGATGACGGGAATGTCGTTTTCCAATATCGAGCTGGTCGATCCGTTTACCATGGAGACCATCAGCATTGTCCCGGAACTGGATGCGCAGGGAATGCCCAAACTGGATAAAAACGGGCAGCCGATTCTTCAGAAAAATGATTACTGGTTCCGCATCAAGTTCAAGGTCAAGGTCAAACCGGTCCCCAGTCCCCAGACCTGATGACAGGATCGGACGTGCGGTTGAATAGGTATCGTACGAAAACAGGACAGGCAGAACGAAAACAGGATTTGCGATCATGGGATTTATAAAAAAATATCTGTTGTTGATCCTTTGTGTGCTCGTGGTCCTCGCGGCTGTCGGCATTTTTATCCCCGGCATGATGCTGGCTTCACGCAATCAGAAGGAACTCCAGGATGTGGATTCCAAGAGCAAGCAAGGCGAAGCCCTGATGAGTCAGGCCGCCGAGTTGAATCAGGAGATCCTGGATCAGTATCAGCGCAAAGCCGCTCAGGCCAAGGAAGATGAAGCCCGAATCCTGAAATTCGTCGAAGATACGACCAATCGTCCGCTGCTTTTCCAGGATGTCTTTCCGGAGCCCAAGGGACTTAATTATGTGGTTCAGTATCAGCGGTTTGCGGGCTTTTATTGCCAGAAAATCGAAGACTATCTGAAAACGATCAACGCTTCCGACCGTCCCAGCATTCCGGAAGAGGAAAAGATTCGAACAGAATACCGAAGGAACGTGGCAACCGCTACGGGGGGAGCCGCCGGTGTGCCTCTCGCGGGTGCTCCCATGATGGGAGAAGGCAGGCCCGCCGAAATGATGCGGGAGGGAGGCGGGGAAATGCGGGAAGGAGGCAGATCGCCCGCCGGTCCGGGATTCGGCGCAACCACATCTTCCGATCCCAAGGAACAAAAACTGATTGAGGATTTTCGCCAGCAGCGGGCGGATATGATTTCCTGTTATGCGTCCGCCCTTTCCTTTTTTGGATATTCCTATTGGCGCAATTTCCAGCGAGGAGAGCGGGACGCCCTGTTGAGTGAAAGCTGGTTTACCCAAATCGCGGACTGGATTCAGGAAGACGTCGTGGACTCCATTCGGCAGATCAATCAAGGTTCTTCGAAAGTATCCGATTCACCCGTCAAGCGGCTGATTGAAGTGTCGTACGCCGGTTCGGCTGTCTCCGGCAGCGCCACGGGAACCTTCGGAGGTGCCCTTGGCACGGCCGCGGGAGGTTTCACTCTGTCCCCAGGCGGTATGGGCGGCGATTCTTTTGTCAGTCGGAAGAGAAGCGATTTGTCCCTGCCTTGTTATGTGATCGACCGGTCCCGCTTGGCGGGCGCCGGCGGCATGGGAGGCATGGGCGGAATGGGCGGTATGGAAGGTATGGGCGGCATGTCTCCCTTTGGCGGCGGCGCTGCGGGCATGCCCTCACCCGCACCGGCTGCCGGCGGAGGCGATGCCCCCCGCGCCGATTATGAAGGCCAATTGGTCTTTCCCATTACCAAACACGTCTGCAATGATGAAATTGACGTCGTTCAGTTTGAAGTCGCTGTTGTCATCGACAACACAAAAATCCAAAATTTCATCAATGCCCTCCAAAGTGAAAAAACAACGCCGATTCAAAAAGAGGACGGATCGGTCGAAAACGCGCACCGCAGAAACCAGATTACCGTTCTGTCGATGCAGATTAGTCCCGTTCAAACCAATCTCGAGAAAGAGGCGGGCTATCATTATGGCAACGCCTCCCTCAATGAACTGCGGCTGATTTGCGAGTACGTGTTTTTCAAAAACGGATACGAGAAAAATAAACCGGAAGCGGTTAAGAAATTTATTATCGCTCCGCCGGCGACCCTAGGAACGGGCGGCATGGGCGGCATGGAAGGCGGCATGGGTGACCGCATGGGGCCCATGGAGGGAGGCGGACGGCGGTAATCATAGCGGCATATGAAAAACGACAAAGCCTGATTATCTATTCCTTCTGAGGATATCGCGAGATGGCAAAGAAAAAAAGCATGAACCTCTTCGAGGCCCATTTGGAAAAAGTCGTGCTCGCTCTGGCACTGGCTTGTTTGGTCTGGGTTCTCTATTTCCGCTTCATTCGGACAACCGGCCTAGAATCCGGCGGGCGAACCGTCACCGCCTCCGAACGGGCCAAACAGGCCGCCGAACGGGCCGAGGGAGCCCTGCGAAGCATCAATGAAAAATCGGCAGGGAATGTTCCTCCCATCGATCCCTGGAAATCGCCTCTGGATACGTTTGCTAAAATTCAGCCCCTGGAAGCCAGCCCCGTGGATGCGATTCCCATGAGTCCTCCCTTCGAGGGGAAAGCCGGCATCGAGGAGGAAAAGAGGCTCTACAACGTCCCCAATATTCTCGCCTTGTCCGAGTTGAAGATCGATTTGACCCATACTCCGGTTTTGGTTCCCGCAGCGCCGGTTGCCCAGGCGGGTATGCCGGGCGGAGAAATGACGATGGCGGCCCCGGGTTCGGCGTATGGGGCCACCGGCATGCAGGTCCAAGATGTTGATTTTGTCACCATTGAAGCGAAATTCCCCCTGTCGGAAATGCACACCATTTTTCGCAGGGATTTTGCCGGGCCAGGGGTTGAAAAAGCCCTGGAATCTCCCAATCCCATCATCGCCTCGGTGGAATTGCAGCGTTCCAGGCTACTGCCGGATGGTCAATGGAGTTCGTGGGAAACAGCACCACGGCTGTCCGTGGATCCCATGGCCGAAAAAATCCTGACCACCGAGGATTTCACCCAGTTTTCGCGGGCGAATTACGATGTTCTTCTCGAAAATCGAAAAGATCCTTCCGTGCAGTTGATGATAGTGGAGCCGGAACCCTATTCCCTTGTTTCGGGGTCATGGATGGCGCCTTCCGAAAAAGAGGAAGCTGAAAAGAAGTTGAAAGAACAAAAGCGTTTGGCCGCAACTGCGGCGGCCGCCGGCGGAGTCGGCATGGCCGGCCCCGCTCAACCGGGAATGGGAGGCGACCGGGCCATGCAGGGAGAACGGGGAATGCCCGGAGGCGACCGGATGATGGAGGGAGGCGACCGAATGATGGGAGGAGGCGATCGGATGATGGAAGGAGGGGGGGAAATGCGGGGCGCTCCTGGTTTTACCGCGCCGACGGCGATGCCGGGTTCGGATAATCCCCGTTACCGGGATATTTTAACAAAACCCTGGGACCAGATCCCGAAAATCACTGTATGGGCTCATGATGACCAGGTCAAACCCGGACAAATCTATCGCTATCGAATTCGTCTGGGATTCTTCAATCCGATTGTAGGACACAATTGGTTCTCCAAAGAACAGGAACATCTAAAAAACCAGATGGTGCTCTGGTCGCCCTGGAGCAGCCCCGACAAAGTGGTCCGTATTCCCGAACGCATTCTGTTCTTTCCGGTGCTGGCTTCCGCCCGAACCGAAGAATCCTACAAGATGGATGTGTACCGGGAACAGGAAGGAATATGGCATCGGCAGCGATTTGATGTGGTTCCCGGTCTTGCGGTGGGTTACCCCATGGATATGGAAGACGATGCCGCGGCGCTTACCTCCACGGCCGGTGCCATGACACCGAATCCGGCCGAAAAGAAAAAGGTGGACTATTCGACCGGGATAACGATTCTGGATGTAATCCCGCGGATTCGATTGTTCCCGACAGTGGGGCGGTCTGTCCTCGAAGTAAACACCCCGGTTCTTCTCTATCGGGACAGCGATGGGATCATTCGCCGGCTGCCCGTCGATAAACAAGCCTGGCCGGAAGGCTGGTCGGCAAAAAAAACGCAGATCGATCGTTCCATCAACGAGCGGAAAAAACCGCGTACGCCTACCCCGGCATCGCCGGGGGCGGGCATGGGCGGGGAACGCCGCGGAGAGGGCCCCATGCCGGGCGGCGGTGAGGGAGGCGGCAGGCGAAAAAATCCCTA
>CAZOTP010000281.1:0-4488 GCA_964582655.1 uncultured Pirellulales bacterium
TTGCGCACGCGCGGCACAACATTCCAAGTGAATGCATAATATCAATATGAGAATTAATAATGTAGAAAACGCGATTCTTACACAACTCCTTTTCAATGGCCATATCACCGTTCCTCAAATCTGTGCCCTGGTGAATCGCCCCAAATCCAGTGTGTCGCGAATCATTTTAAATATGGCCAACAAAGGTTGGATCGAAACGGACCGGACCTTGCCCATCGACCGGGGAAGGCCGATTTCCACATACCGCATGAAATGGAGCAATCCACTCGCTGTGTTCCAGTTGGATGGCTCCCAGCTCGCCGGCGCCGTCTATGAAGCGGATCAGTCAATAAAAGCATTGGAAGTTGTGAGTTTTGTTGCCATTGACAATCCCGGAGAAGCCATGGCTCACATGAAACAGCTTTTGGCCCGGCTGCTGCAGAAGGCGGAAATGTTCCCAAATCAATTGCAGGGACTGGCCCTGCAAGTCAACGCAACCCATATCGCAGAAAAAACCTTCACCAGCCCGATTCTTCCGTGGATCAAGGAGGTAAAGGAGGAAGATTTCTCCGAGCGATTGGGAATTCCTGTGAATATATTTCCGGGCCTTACGCCCATCCCGGAATATCAGAAACTGCAGGACCCCAAACCGCAGAGCATTACCCGATTGAACATCGCCGACGGCGTTAGTGCCCATACCATCCTCTATGGCAGGCTCAACCGGGGCAGTGCCGGCCGAGCGGGAGAATTGGGCCATGTGATTGTGGACCCCGCCGGACCGTTGTGCGGCTGCGGGCGTCGAGGCTGCCTCGAAGCCCTTTGCAGCGGGCGAAGTATCTCCCAGAGAATCCTGACCGAACTCAAAACCGGCGTTGTGACCTCCCTGAAGGCAAACATCAATATCATAAATACGTTGCCGCCTCGTGACATCATGGAATATGTCTGGCTCGCCTGGCAGCAGGGGGACACCTACGTCCGCGCCGTTATGGATCAGGTGCTCGGCCATCTCGCCTGGGGATTGGGGCTGGTAATCAACCTCGACGATCCCGACGTCATTGTCGCTGGCGGCTATGTGCTCAAAAACAAACCCGACTGGCTGGAGATCCTCCGACAAAAAGTAAGCGCCTGGGCCATCCCCGTAAACGGACACCCCATCGACCTTCGCTCCTCCCAGTCCGATATTCAGGATGAACTGCGTGTCATCGCCTGCAATTACTTTGGCCGCCAGATCCTGGGAAGTGCATTCTGCGGATAGCGTCGTAAAGAACCGGAAGGGAATCTTGTCCGATCCCGATTCGGAAATTAGGGAAATTCCTTCCCATCAGGCGGAACGTCAGATTTTGTTGCGCGCCCCCTCTTTCGGGACTCAACAAAAAAGGCTGTCAATCGCAAGTCGTTGACAGCCAAAGATTTACCGATCGCGCCCGACAAGACTCGGACCTGTAACCTTCGGATTCGAAGTTTGAACAGATGGTTAGTAAGTATTTATGGTTAAATGGTTTATTGTCAAATAACAACTTACGATGCTGGAAGCGCGCCAAGCGATTCGCAAAAGATGCCCAAAAGCGCGGCTCGGTTGCAAACTTTGTTGCGCGCCGGGCGGTTCGGATAGATCCATCATTTATGAATATTATCGATTTCGACAATATTCGACACCAGAGGAAAAAATTCTTAGCCATAATTCACCTTGGCTGTAATCCTCCTTCGGAGGGTTTTGGGATAACTTCTAAATGACTTCTAAATAAAAAACCCGCGTCGGAAGAGGTTAACATGACTTCCGACGCGGGGGACATGATTTTTATCAAATCGTAATCAGCAAGGGATTCATCACGCTCACGGGCAGGTCTTGAGCCACTGTCCGCGGAGGGTCAGCAGGTCGGCGTTGTTCACGCGGCAGTCGCCGTTGGTGTCCGCCGTCAGGGCCACGCACGTCGTCGTGGTCGCCGCTTCCTTCGTGTTGCCGTAGGCGCCCATGTTCACGCGGCAGCCGTTGAGCCACTTCGGCTCGTTGGCATAGCTGCTCGCCGGATCGCCCTTGTCGATGCAGGGGCTGGTGCTCTGGAGGTGATAATCGCCGCCGCCGACAAACTGCGGATTGGCGACAACCAGACCCGTCGGAATGCCCGAAATCGGGTTGATCGCCGGATAGTTGTTCGGATCGACGGTGTCGATGCAGCAATAGCTGATCTTGAACGGGTTGTAGGTCGTATCCGTGAAATTGCACGTCGTGGTGTCCCAAAGGATCTGGGCGCCAGTATTGCCCCAGAGAATCGTGTTTTTGATATTGACCACGATGCTGTTATTATTCAAAGCGGGTCCGTTATAAAGTTTGATGCCCGCCGTTGCGCCACCGCTGCTGATGTTGTCGGCGATAGTGCAGTTGGTCATATTCAGCGTCGATATATTGCCTGCGGCCTTCGGGCGAATCAGGATGATCCCGTTGTTGGTGCCTTCCCGGCATCCGGTCCACAGGCAATTCGTCACATTCCAGGTTTGAACGGAGGTGGTCCCGCTGTTATAAAAATAACCGCTGCCGCCCCATCCCGTGGAATCGTTGCGGAATACGCATCGGCTGATATTGGATGTGCACGGGCTTCCCGATCCGCTGATGTACAGCGATCCGCATCCGGTACCAAAGTCGGAGACCTGGTCCACAAACAGACAGTCCGTCAAGGTGAAAATCCCGTTTGCCGCTGTGTTCCAGCGAATTCCCGGGCTGTTTCCATTGCCGTTGCTGTTGCCTTTGAATGTGCATTTCGCAATGGTCAGATTCAAACTTGTGCAGCGGACAACGGCCTGGTAACTCGCGTTGTTCAAAAAATTGCAGTTGCTGACCGTAAAGTTCCCGGAAGAACTTGTGGCATAAAGAGCCGCCGCCCGGTTGCCTACATTCGCATAGAATTCGCAGTTGTTGATGGTCACCGTCGCAGCGGCGGAACAATAAATGGCGCCGTTTTCGGTCGTGTTCATCGTCGTGCCGCTGCTGCAGAAGAACAATCCATCAATCGTCGCATTGCCGGAAAGCGTCATGACGGTAGCCTTGTTGTCCGCTCGCGTGGGTTCTGCATCCAGCGCGTGCGGATCTTCATACAGATCGCAAAAGGCGTCATCGCCGTTTGTATCGCCGCTCAGGACCGTCGGGTAATTCTTGGGATTGTACACTTCTCCAATATCGGTGGTCACTCCATAGCTCACAACATAGTTGCTGTAACCGCCTTTGATCGTGACCCCGGCAGGCACGGTGAACGTGGTGCCCGAGGGAACATATTTGCCCCGGGCCACATAAACTGTATCCCCGCTGGCCGCGACCGCCAGAGCGGAATCCAGACTGCCATACGCATCCAGCCAGCTTGTGCCGCCTCCGCCGCTGCCCGCCGCCACATAAATATTGGCCGCATAACTGGTGCAGGCCAGTCCCAGCACCAGTCCCAATGTCAGAATAATTCTTTTACTCATTTCAATTCTCCTCAGTAGTGATTTTGGGTTCATCCGCTCTGAACGACCGCCATCCAGAACGTACAAACAAGGTATATCAATCGGTTCTTAATCCGTGCCTCCTTTCCTGGGCCCTTGCACCCACATATATATTCCAGAGTGCGTTCTCACGGTAAAAAAACCTGGTTAGTAAGATGGTGTTGTTTTCGCTTTAATAATTATTTTTCATCTCGTCATCGATAGATTAAGATTTAATACGTGTATCCGGAACCGGCTCCGACAAACAGGCATGGTTGAAAACTTTCACCCATTTTTTTACCCATTCCATCCTCAGGGACCGTTTATTCCGGCGCATATTCCCACCAGCCCTTTCTCGCCCCATCCAGCAGATTTTCATTGCAGCGCCAGTTCCCGTAATCCCGGCCGGTGATTTCATCCAGGGAAGGAATGTTATTGCCGGCCAGACCGATGATGGGAAACCATTTCTGCAAAACATAGTTCGGGCTGGTCGGATCATCCGCGGCATACGCCGTCAGATCCCCCCATTGGCCATCGTCCGCCTCAAAGATCTCCGGATCGGTATTGAACACCACATGGCCGTCTCCATACGCCACATTCATCCCCTTCGGCTGCCCCGAAGAGCTCTTGTGCGGAATCATCGCCCATTTCCAAACAATATCGTACATATAAGACTTGGAGGACATTTTATCGATGGATTTGATGTTGTTTTTGAAAAAGTGATAGGAAACCCGCGTCATGTTATACGAGGGATGATAATCGATGTCCCAGTCATGCGTTCCCGGACGGGTGTAATGCTCCGGATTAAACACCATGGAGGTTTTACTGCCGTAGGCCATGCCGCTGGTTGGATCATTATAGTTTGCCACGCCGGGGCAATAGAAAATTTCGTACTCTTCGATGATCCCCGTATCGTACAATCCTGCCTGGCCGAAGGGCTTCAGCAAACGGATGGGTCCCACATCCGTCTTGGAATTTGCTTTCAATAAACTCCGCTGGTATACGCATGCCGTGGTGGAACCTCCCGAAGACCAGTAGGACTGGTGGGGCAGCATC